>NZ_JAOCQE010000060.1 GCF_025290915.1 Streptomyces sp. 15-116A
CTGGCCGCAGCCCGGGACGGCGGCACCGTCCTGCTGCTGCCGCTGACCGGCGACGACACCGCCACCGACCTGGCCCGTCGTACCGCCCGTCATCTGGGCACGGCCGTCCAGGAACCGGTGACCGTCGGCGCCTCGGCCCCCGTCGAACGCCTCACCGCCCGCCCCGACACCGTGGCCGCGGCCTACGCGGAGGCCCGGCGCTGCCTCGACGCCCTGCGGCTGCTCGGCCGCTGCGGCGACGGCGCCGCCGCCGAGGACTTCGGCTTCCTCGGGCTGCTGCTGGCCGGCGAGCGGGACGTCGCGGGATTCGTCGACCGCACCATCGGCCAGGTCGTCGCCTACGACGAACGCCGGGGCACGGAGCTGCTGCGCACCCTCGACGCCTACTTCGCCTGCGGTATGAGCCCCGCCCGCACCAAGGACGAGCTGCACGTCCATGTGAACACCGTCGCCCAGCGCCTGGAACGCATCGGCCGCTTGCTCGGCGACGACTGGCAGAGCCCCGCCCGGGCCCTGGAGATCCAGCTGGCCCTGCGCCTGCACCGCCTGTCCGGCCCGCAACCGGCACCCGCAGAGCACTGACCCCCGTACGCGGGGTGCGTACGGGGGCCGGCGGAGCGGGATCGGAGGCCTCAGACGGTGTGCGCGTCCTCGGCGGTCCGGGTCTTGGCCGGCCCGTCCGTGTCACCGGAGGGCGCGACGTCCGCCAGGTCCCGGTGGCGGGTCTCCTTGGCCGCGGCCAGGGCCACGATCGTCAGCAGGCTCGCCGCGATGACGTACATCGAGATCGGCACGGACGTGCCGTACGCGTCCAGCAGCGCGGTGGCGATCAGCGGAGCGGGGGCGCCCGCCGCGACCGAGGCGAACTGGGCGCCGATGGAGGCACCGGAGTACCGCATCCGGGTCGCGAACATCTCGGAGAAGAACGCCGCCTGCGGTGCGTACATCGCGCCGTGCAGCACCAGGCCCACGGTCACCGCGAGGAGCAGCGCACCGAAGCCGCCGGTGTCGATCAGCGCGAAGAACGGGAACATCCACAGCGCCACACCCACCGCGCCGATCAGATACACGGGCCGGCGGCCGATCCGGTCCGACAGCGCGCCCCAGGCCGGGATCACCGCGAAGTGGATCGCGGAGGCGATCAGCACGGCGTTGAGCGCGGTCTGCTTCGACACGCCGGCCGAGACGGTGGCGTAGACGAGGATGAACGCGGTGATCACGTAGTAGCTGATGTTCTCCGCCATACGGGCGCCCATCGCGACCAGCACGTCACGCCAGTGGTGCTTGAGCACGGCCACCAGCGGCATCCGCTCGGCCGTGGCCTCCGCCTTGCGGGCCTCGGCCTGCTCCAGCGCCTGCTTGAACACCGGCGACTCGTCGACAGAGAGACGAATCCACAGACCGACGATCACGAGCACACCGGAGAGCAGGAACGGGATCCGCCAGCCCCAGCTGCCGAAGGCCGCCTCCGACAGCACCGCGGTCAGGAAGGACAGCACACCGGTCGCCAGCAGCTGCCCCGCCGGGGCGCCCGTCTGCGGCCAGGACGCCCAGAAGCCGCGGCGTTTCGCGTCCCCGTGCTCGGACACCAGCAGCACGGCGCCGCCCCACTCGCCGCCCAGCGCGAAGCCCTGGATCAGCCGGAGCACGGTGAGCAGCACCGGCGCGGCGCTGCCGATCGTGGCGTGCGTGGGCAGCAGGCCGATCGCGAAAGTCGCCCCGCCCATCAGCAGCAGGCTCAGCACCAGCAGCTTCTTGCGGCCCAGCCGGTCCCCGTAGTGCCCGAAGACCAGCGCGCCGAGGGGACGGGCGGCGAATCCGACCGCGTACGTCAGGAACGACAGCAGAGTGCCGACCAGCGGATCGGACTCGGGGAAGAACAGCTTGTTGAAGACCAGCGCGGCGGCGGAGCCGTACAGGAAGAAGTCGTACCACTCGATGGTGGTGCCGATGAGGCTGGCGGCGACAATGCGCTTCAGATTCGAGGGCGTCGGGGGAGCGGATGCTGCGGAGGCCATGTGCGCCACTTCCTCGTGTGCGGTGGGGACGGGTACGTGTTGCTACGTGTCGGCACACCGTAGAAACAGGCAGGTGAGGCGCACATGTGGTGGGCCCCCATAGTTCGGCGCGAGTCTATGCGCGCACCCACCATGAGGGCCCAGTGTCAGAGGAGGGCAGGACCGGCTTCGGCGTCGGCCCGTCAGCCGCGCCGGCGGCGGCGGGCCAGGCGGTGGAAGGCCTTGGCACCGGCGGACGGTGCGGGCAGGGTGCCCGCCACCGCGTCGGCGAGCAGTGTGCCGACCGTCTCCGCCGCGCAGGCTCGGTTGGCGCCGATGCCGCCCGAGGGGCCGCGCTTGATCCAGCCCACGACGTAGGTGCCGGGCCTCCCGGTCACCCTGCCGCGCTCGTGCGGCACGGTCCCGCCGGCCTCGTCGAACGGCAGCCCCGCCTGCGGCACTCCGCGGTAGCCGATCGCCCGCAGCACCGTCCCGGCCGGGATCTCCACCTCACCCGAGGCACCGGTGACGCGCACCGCGCGGGTGGCGTCGTCGCCGCACACCTCCAGCGGGGCGGAGTGGAAGCGGAGGACGATCCGGCGCCGCCCGCCTGCCGCGTCCGGCGACACGGACCAGTCGAGGGACTCCCGGGGCACTCCCCGCAGGACCGCCGCCTTGTCCCTCGGCCCCGCGGTGTCGACGGCCGGACCGATGCGCGGATCGTGGTCGTCGATCAGCAGGTCCACCCCCGACAGGTGCTTCAGGGCCAGCAGTTCGGGCCGGGTGTACGCGGCGTGCTCGGGGCCCCGGCGCGCGAGCAGGACCACCTCGCGCACCTTGCTGCGGCGCAGCTCCCGCAGCGCGTGCGCGGCGATCTCCGTGCCGGCCAGCGTCTCCGGGTCCGAGACCAGGATGCGCGCGGCGTCGAGGGCGACGTTGCCGTTGCCGACCACGACGACGCGTTCGGCGGAGAGGTCCACGGCGTCCGGCGCGACCTCGGGATGCCCGTTGTACCAGGCGACGAAGGTGGTCGCGGAGATGCTGCCCGGCCGGTCCTCGCCCGGGATGCCGAGCCGCCGGTCGGTCGCCGCGCCCACGGCGTAGATCACCGCGTCGTGGTGGGCGGCCAGTTCCTCGGCCGTGATGTGGGTGCCCACCTCCAGACCGAGATGGGTGCGCACCCGCGGGTGGGCGTGGACGTGGGCGAAGGTCTCGCTCACCTTCCTGGTCGCCGGGTGGTCCGGCGCCACACCGAACCGCACCAGCCCGCCGGCGACCGGAAGCCGGTCGATGAGCGTCACCTCGGCCGGTGTGTGCAGCAGCAGATCCTTGGCGGCGTACATCCCGGCCGGTCCCGTACCGACGATCGCGACCCGCAGCGGTCCGAAGTCGGGCGGCAGGACGCGGTCGAAGACCGGCCTGCCCCAGGCGTGGAAGACCGGGCCGAGATCGGTGTCCGCGTCCGGCACCGCCCGGGTCTCGTCCTGCTCGAAGTACGCGGCGTTGATCTCGGCGTACTCCCGCTGATCCTCCGTCAGCCGGTCGACCGGGAAGACCGCGTCCACGGGGCACGCGTCGGCGCAGGCGCCGCAGTCGATGCAGGCCTTCGGGTCGATGTACAGCATCTCCGTGCTGCCGAAGTCCCGTTCGCCGGGCGTGGGGTGAATGCAGTTGACCGGGCAGACGGACACACAGGTGGCGTCGTTGCAGCAGGTCTGGGTGATCGCGAAGGCCATGGTGAGTCGTCCGCTCGCAAGGGAGGTCGTGCCGGGGGCTGTCTCGTCAGATCAGGTGGGCGCGCTTGTACCAGTAGAGGGCCGGCTTGGTGAGCAGTCCCACCGAGCCGAGGAAGTCCATCAGGCCCGCGCAGCTGGAGCGCAGCATCGCCTTGTGGTGCTCGTTGGCCCGCGCCTCGCGCACGGCGCGCTCCTGGTCCAGGCCGGCGTTGGCGTACACCTTGGGGTTCACCATGCTCGTGACGATGACGTAGGCCGCGATGGCGATCAGGACCGAGTGGGTCCCACGGCGTACCCGGCCGGCGCGGGCGAGGTGCCTGCGCGTCTCCTCGCGGGCGAACTTCATGTGCCGTGATTCCTCGACGACATGGATGTTGTTGATGGTGCGCACGAACGGCACGACCCGCTCGTCGCGCATCCAGTCGCGCTGCATGACATCGAGGACCTCCTCGGCGACCAGGATCGCCGCGTACGCGGCCTCGCCGAAGGCAACGGTCTTGAACAGCCTGCCGAGTTCGACCGCGACCCGGTGCGGGCGGTAGGCCGGGGCGCCGAGCTTCTTCGCGCCGCGCGCGAACATGATCGAGTGGCGGCACTCGTCGGCGATCTCGGTGAGCGCCCACTGGAAGGTGTCGTCCGTCGGGTCCTTGGCGTAGATGTCGCGCAGCACCATCTGCTGCAGGATCATCTCGAACCAGATGCCGGTGCTGGCGACCGACGCGGCCTCCTGGCGCGTCAGCGCCTTGCGCTGCTCCTCGGTCATCTCGTTCCAGTACGCCGTCCCGTAGAGGGTGCTCCACTCGGGGCTGGCGCCGTGGTAGCCGGTGTCCAGCGGCGTCTCCCAGTCGACCTCGGTGAGCGGGTCGTAGGAGAGCTGCGCGGACGAGTCGAGCAGCCGGCGGGCGACGCCCTCCTCGGCGGGCTGGGTCCGGGTCTCCGGCCGCGGGATGCTCAGTGCCATGTGCGGGGCTCCTCGAGTCGAATCCGTGCGATGCGCTCGTCCTGGCCGCTTCTACCCGTGACTTACCTGCGGTAACAGCGGCTCGCTTGTTGACGGACTGTATAGCAAGAGGGGGCGGCTGCCTACCCCCCGGTAACGGCGGGTTGGGCCTTTGTTCTCCGACCCGGTACCGCCTCGCGATGGAGCCGGCCGCGGCCCACCAGGTCGACGGTCAGGGCGACGGAGATCGCCTCCACGGCCAGCAGCGCGATGAGCACGAAGACCTGGACGGCGCCGGCCATCAGGGGAGACGCACCGGCCAGGAGCATCCCGACGAACGCGCCCGGCAGCGTGACCAGGCCGACCGTGCGGGTCTGGTCGAGGGCGGGCAGCAGGGCGTCCGAGGCGGCGCCGCGGGCCACCTCCAGCCGGGCCTCGCGCGGGGTGCGCGGCCTCCACTTCGCCGTGCCCCTGCGCGACCTCGTCCAGCGCACGGCGCCCCGCCAGCAGCAACGTCGCGGTGAGCGCCCCGCCGATGAGGATCCCGCTGACCGGGACGACGGCGACACCGGGCACCGTCAGCAGACCGGCCGCCACGAGCCCGGCGACGGCCGGCAGCACGGGCGCCGTGATCGGCAGGGCGGCCCACCACCACGTGCCGTTGACCGTGATGCGCCGCCCGGCCGTCCGGGGCGCCACGCCCAGCATGAGCAGGAACGCGATCAGCCCGGCGGTGTGATGCACCGCCCAGCCGATCACCGCGGACACGGCTGCCAGTTGCACGGCGGCCCGCAGACCCGCCGTGACGATCTCGCGCGCCCGGCGGTACGAGGCGTCGGGGGACAGCCGGAACAGCGCGGCCACCCCAGTCGCCACGAGCAGCAGCACGACGAGGGTGACGGCGAGCGCGGTGCCCACGGGGAGCAGGGTCTCGGCGGCGAGGGCGGGTGCGCTCATCGGGGTGTGCTCACATGGGGACTGGGGCGTCCGGCGTGGTCATGGGCTGTTCGGGGCGTTCATCGTGGTCCCGGGTCGTTCGGTGTGTTCGCCGTGGTCCGGGGCCTTCCGGTGCGTTCATCGTGTTCCGGTGCCGTCTGGTGCCGTCTGGTGCCGTCACCTCTGTCCCCGGCTGTCCGCGCGCGCACTCCGCCGTCGCACGGGAGGGGGCCGGGTGCCGCCGGGCCGGCAGGGACGCGCAGATCTCCCCGGAGCGTACGGCCGTCGTGGACAGCAGGGTGGAGGTGAGGCCGGGGGTGTGTTCCGTGCCGCCCTGGAGGTAGAGATCCGCGGTGACGTTCGGGTTGGTCTCCACGCGGTGGTCACGGCCGACGCGCAGTTCGTCCTCCTCGTCGCGCAGGCAGAGCTTGGCGATCGCACCGAGGTTGCCGGCGATGCCCTGCGGCTGGTAGCCGGTCGCGTAGACGAGAAGGTCGGAGCGGAGCGTCTCGCGTTCACCGGTGGGCAGGAACTCCACCGTCACCTCGATGCGGTCGCCGTCGCCGTCGGTGGTGACCTCGCGGATCCGTGAGACGTTCATCATCCGCAGCCGCTGCCTGCCCTGGACCTTCTCCTGGTACATCGTCCGGGACAGCGCCTCGATCAACTCCAGGTCCACCACGGAGTAGTTGGTGCTGCGGTGGTAGTCGTACAGCGACCGCTTCACCTCGGCCGGGGCCCCGTAGTAGACGTCGACCGCCTCGGGGTCGACGATCCGGTTGGCGAACGGGCTGTCGTCGGCGGGCGTGTACCCGTACTTGCCGAACACCGAGCAGATCTCGGCGTCCGGGAAGGTGCGGTGGAGGTAGTCGACTGCCTCGGCGGCGCTCTGGCCGGCCCCGAGGACGACGGCCCGGCGCACGGGCGTGCCGCGGCGCGACTTGGAGGACTTCGCGGCGAACGTCTCGGTGGGCGTCTCGCTGGTGGGCGGCTCCAGGTCCGTGACACCGATCAGCCGGGCGAGGCCCGCCAGCGCCGACTGCGCGTCGTCGAGCAGCACGAGCGCCGCGTTGACCGGGGTGAACAGACTATGGAAGGACACTCGAACTTAGGTAAGGCTAACCACAACCGCCCTGCTGCGGCTACCCCTTTGACGGACCGTCGTCCAGCACCTCTGACGGCCCGTCGCCCGGGTCCCGCCGGACGGCGTACGCCGCACTGCCGCCCGGGTGATCAGCGGTGGCGGGCCGGAACACCCGCTCGTAGCTTCGGCACATGACCAAACGACACCTCGTATACGTCGCCTGCACCGTCGCCGTCGTCGCCTCGGGACTCGGCGCGAGCCCGTCGTCCGCCGACCACCGGACCGTGCACCGCGTCCAGCCCGGCCAGTCCATCCAGAAGGCCGTGAACGCGGCCAAGCCCGGAGACACCGTCCTCATCGCGCCCGGCACCTACAAGGAGAGCGTCCGCATCACCGTGTCGGACCTGACGGTGCGCGGCTACGGCGCCCACCGCACCGTGCTGGTCCCCGACACCAAGGAGAAGGACGCCTGCGCCAAGGCGGGCAGCGGTATCTGCGTCACCGGCACCGACAAGAAGGCCGTCAAGGACGTCGCCGTACGCTCGTTGACGCTGCGCGGCTACGCCAAGCACGGACTGTGGGCCAGCCGCACGGACCGGCTGCAGGTCCAGGGAGTGCTCGCCGAGAAGAACGGCACCTGGGGCATCGCCCTGGAACGCTCCGTGCGCAGCGTGCTCAACCACAACGTCGCCCGCAGCAACGGCGACGCGGGCCTGTTCGTGTCCAACACCATCGACACCGAGGAAGGCGCCCGCGACGCACAGGGCACCGTCATCCGCCACAACCGCATGGTCGGCAACCGGGTCGGCGTCACCGTGCGCCGGCTGCGCAACCTCAGCGTCGACCACAACGAGGCCACCGGGAACTGCGCCGCCGTGTTCGTCGTCGGCGACGAGCGCAAGCCCCGCGCCGGCGACCTGAGCGTCAGTCACAACCACATCCACGCCAACAACAAGTACTGCGCCAAGACCCCGCGGCTGCCCTTCCTGCAGGGCTCCGGCATCGTCCTCACCGGCGCCGAGAAGACCCGCGTGACCTACAACCGCGTCGAGAACAACAAGGGCACCTCCCCGCTCTCCGGCGGCATCGTGCTGTTCAAGAGCCTCGTCGGCACGCCCAACGAGCGCAACGACATCCGCGACAACCTGGTGACCGGCAACAGCCCCGCCGACCTGGCCAACCGGGACACCGCCAAGAACAACACGTTCAGCCGCAACACCTGCACGCTCTCCGAGCCCGCCGGCATGTGCTGACGCCCGTTCGGCCCCCTCACCCCCCACCGACAGCACTGCAGAAGCGAGGCAACGGATGACGACCGTTGATCAGGCTCCCCCGCCGCCCATGCGGCTGAGGGAGCTCGTTTTCGGGGCGGCCTGCGCCGCCGCCGTCCGCGCGGCCGTCCGCCTGGGCGTGGCGGACGCGCTGGACGACACCCCCATGACGGTGGACGACCTGGCGGCGGCGGTGAAGACCGAGCCGCACACCCTGCGCCGGCTGCTGCGGGCGCTCTCCTGCCAGGGCGTCTTCACCGAACACGCCGACGGCACCTTCGCCCACACCGAGATGTCCCGCCTGCTGCGCGAGGACGACCCGCACAGCCTGCGCTGGATCGCGCTGTGGTGCACCGAGCCGTGGACCTGGAACGTCTGGCCGCTGCTGGACGAGGCGGTGCGCTCCGGGCGCAACGTCTTCGAGGACGTCTACGACCGGGAGTTTTTCGAGTACCTCAACGAGGCGGCCCCCGAGTCCGCGCACGTGTTCAACCGGGCCATGACCACCTCCAGCGAGCAGTCGGCGCGCGACGTCGCCCGGCTCCTCGACCTCGGCGACGTGTCCTCGGTGGTGGACATCGGCGGCGGCCAGGGCCATGTCCTGGCCAGCCTCCTGGAGAAGCACCCCCAGCTCACCGGCACCCTGCTCGACCTGCCGGGCGTCGTCGAGAACGCCGACCCGCGGCTGCGCGAGGGCGGCGCGCTCGCCGGCCGCGTCCAGGTCATCGCCGGGGACTGCCGCGAGACCATCCCCGTCACGGCCGACGTGTACATCATCAAGAACGTCCTGGAGTGGGACGACGACAGCACCCGCCGGGCGCTGGCCAACGTCCGCGCGGCCGCGCGGCCCGGAGCCCGCGTCGTCGTCATCGAGAACCTCGTCGACGACACCCCGTCGATGCGGTTCACCACGGCGATGGACCTGCTGCTGCTCCTCAACGTCGGCGGTGCCAAGCACACCCGGCAGAGCATGACCGACCGGCTCACCGCAGCCGGCCTGGTCATCGGCGAGATCAGCCCGGTCAACGCCTATCTGCACGCCTTCGAGTGCACCGTCCCGGGCTGATCCGGGGCGACCGCCACAACCCGAGGCCGCCGGCTCCGCGTCAGACGCGGGACCGGCGGCCTCGGGTGTTGCCGCTCGCTCAGGAGCGGGCGTCGCGCTGCCAGTGGTAGAAGCACTGGGCCATGGCGTCCTTGGGGGAGCGCCAGGTCGCCGGGTCGTACGCGCTGACGTACGCCTCCAGCCGCTCGCTGATGCCGCGGAACTCGGGGTGCCCGGCCAGCTTCGCGATGGCCGGAGCCGGATCCTGCTCCGCCTCGATGAGGTGCAGGTACACGTCGTCGCCGAACTGGAACAGCTTGCGCCGCGTCACCCCGACCAGGTGGGGGAGTTCACCCCGGTCGGAGTCGGCGAACACCTCGGCGATCTGCGGCGCCGAACCGGGCTTCATCCGGGCGACGATCAGGGCATGGTGCATGGGCGGTGTCCTTCCCTCTTCCCTGGGCCCGCGGTCAGCGGGAGGACGCCACGGACGCGCTCTCGCGCTCCCGTGCGGCCTGCTCGATGCGGTCCCGGATCAGGGCCATCTGGACGCGGGAGTTGCGGTTGATGTTGTCCGTCATCCAGTCGTCGTCGACCGGCGCGTCGGGCTTCATCGCGAAGTCCTGCGTCCACTTCATCTGGGTGCCGCCGGGCAGCTCCGCGTACTCCCACAGGATGTCCATGTGGGCGAACGGACCCGTCTCGACCCTGCGGGCCCGCACCGTGCGCGCGGCGCGGTCCGGGGTGCGCTCGGAGATCCAGCTCCACACCTTGCCGTTCTCGTCCGGGTGCATCGTCAGACGGAACGTCGTGGTGTCGCCCTCCCGCGAGAGCACCTCGACCGAGGCGTACTCGCTGAACAGGTTCGGCCAGTTCTCCAGGTCGTTGGTGATCTCCCAGACCAGGTCGAAGGGAGCGTCGATGGTGATGCTGTTCTCGGTGTGTCCGGCCACTTTCAGGCTCCAGCCTTGAGGGTGCTGTTGACGAGGTCGAGGAACTCCTGGGGCGTCTTGCAGCGCTCCGAGTCGGGGGGAAGCGACCGGCCGTACCGGTTCTCCAGCTCGCCGACGATGCCGAGCAGGCCGAGCGAGTCGAGACCGAAGGAGTCGAACGGCGACTCGGCCGACTGCCGCAGCTCCTGCGGGTCGACGGTGATGCCGGCCGCCTTCTTCATCAGCGCGGCCAGCTCGTCGAAGGTCACTTCGGTGGTGATCATGGGATCTGCTCCTTCCCCGCCCGGTCCTACCGGGCGGATTCGCCACCGCGGCGCACGACCAGCGCCGCGTTGGAGCCCATCAGTCCCCGGCTGAGGACGAGGGCCGTGCGCAGCTCGGCGGGGCGAGCGCGCTCCATCACCAGATCGAGGTCGTGGCAGGTGTCGAACACGTTCGGCGTGGGCGGCACCTGTCCGTGTTCCATGGCGAGCACCGCCGCCACCGTGTCCAGCACCGGCGCACCGCAGTAGGCGCGTCCGAAGCCGGTCTTGGGCGCGGTGACAGGCACCCGTCGGCCGTGCGCGCCGAGCGCGTCGGCGATCGCCAGCGCCTCGGCGCGGTCCGCCTCGGGCACGCCCATCGCGTCGGCGAACACCACGTCGATCTCCTCGGGGGCGCAGCCGGCCTCGTCGAGGGCGCCGCGGATCGCGCGGGCGAGCCCTTCCCGGGAGTCCGCCCAGCGGGAGGCGCCGGTGAAGGTGGCGGCGTGCCCGGCGAGGACCGCCCGTACCTCCGCGCCGCGCTCACGGGCCCGCTCCTCGTCCTCCACGACGAGCAGCGCACCGCCCTCCGCGGGCACGAACCCGCAGGCCGACGACGTGAACGGGCGGTAGGCACGGTCGGGTTCCGCGACGGTGCTCAGCTCGGGGTAGCCGAGCTGGCACACCATCGAGTACGGGGCCAGGGGCGCCTCGGCGGCCCCCACGATCATCGTGCCGGTGCCGCGGCGCACCGCCCGTGCCGCGTGCGCGAGGGAGTCCAGACCGCCCGCCTCGTCGCTGGCCACCACCCCGCACGGCCCCTTGAAGCCGCCCCGGATGGAGATCTGGCCGGTGCTCGCCGCGTAGAACCAGGCGATCGACTGGTAGGGGCCCACGAACTTCGACCCCTGGCCCCACAGCTTCTGCAGCTCCCGCTGCCCGAACTCGCCGCCGCCTGAACCGGCGGCGGTGACCACGCCGACGGAGAACGGCTCGGCGGGGTTGCCGCCGCCGAGGCCGGCGTCGTCGAGCGCGAGGGCGGCGGCGGCCATCGCGAAGTGACTGAACCGGTCGGTCTGCACCAGGAACTTGTCCTCGATGAGAGCCGACGCGTCGAAGGCCCGCACCTCACCCGCCACTTGCAGCGGCATGTCCGTGCAGCCCTCGCGGGTGATGCGGTCCAGCACGCTGAGACCTTCGCGCACGGACTTCCAGTAGGCGTCCGTGCGCAGTCCGTTGGGCGCGATCACCCCGATACCGGTGATGGCGGCGCGCCCGGGGCGCTGAGTGCTCATGGTGTCCTCCCGCCCGGCCCGGTCAGCAGCACCGCGGACTGGAAGCCGCCGAACCCGCTGCCGACGGAGAGCACGTTCTGGAGCTTCCGCGGGCGTGCGGTGCGCGGCACGTAGTCCAGGTCGCACTCCGGGTCGGGGGTCTCGTAGTTCGCCGTCGGCGGCACCACCTGGTGCTTCAGGGCGAGGACGCACGCGACCACCTCGATCGCGCCGATCGCGCCCAGCGAGTGCCCCACCATGGACTTGATGGAGCTCATGGGCGTGTCGTGGGCGTGCGCGCCCAGCGACCGCTTCACCGCGGCCGTCTCGTGCCGGTCGTTCTGCCGGGTGCCGGAGCCGTGCGCGTTGACGTAGTCGATCTGCGTGGGGTCGATACGGGCCTGATCGAGCGTGGTGTCGATCGCCCGGGCCATCTCCAGCCCCTCGCTGGTCAGACCGGTCATGTGGTAGGCGTTGCCGTAGGTGGCGTAGCCGCTGAGCTCGCAGTAGATCTCGGCCCCGCGGGCCCGCGCGTGCTCGTACTCCTCGAGGACCAGCACCGCCGCGCCCTCACCCATCACGAACCCGTCGCGGTGGGCGTCGAACGGCCTGGAGGCGTGCTCCGGGTCGTCGTTGTTCGGCGACGTCGCCTTGATCGCGTCGAAGCACGCCATGGTGATCGGGGAGATCGGCGAGTCCGAGGCGCCCGCGATGCACACGTCGGCCCGGCCCTCGGTGATGGTGTGGAAGGCGTAGCCGACCGCGTCCAGACCGGAGGTGCAGCCGGTGGAGACGGTCTGCACCGGGCCCCTGGCGCCGAACTGCTCGGCGACGACCGAGGCGAGCGTGCTCGGGGAGAACGCCAGGTGCAGCTTCTCCTCGGCCTTCTCGTGGTCGACGTCCCAGCGCTTGCCTCGCTCGCTGACCAGCACGTAATCGTGTTCCAGCCGGGTGGTGCCGCCGACCGCGCTGCCCAGCGACACCGCGGTGCGCCACGGGTCCTCGGCACCGGTGTCGAGACCGGAGTCGCGCACCGCCTCCCGGGCCGCCACCACGGCGAACTGGATGTACCGGTCCGCGTGCTGGGACAGCTCCGCGTCGAGGCCGTGCTCGAAGGGGTCGAAGTCGCACTCGGCGGCTATGCGCGAGCGCAGACCGGCCGGGTCGAACAGGGTGATGCCGCGGGTGGCGGTGCGTCCCGCCGCGAGCAGGTCCCAGAAGGCCGTGGCCCCGATGCCGCCGGGAGCGACCACACCGACACCGGTGACGGCCACTCGGCGGGTCATTTTATGGCCCCACTCGGCTCGGACGGCCGGCCGTGCTCCGGCCCGCCGACCGTCAACTGCGGTCCCGCCTCGGCGCCTTCGTTCTCCTCGGTGTCCACATGACCCAGACTCGGATGCGGGGCCAGCGGACCGAGATGGAACACCATCCGGGCCTCGGCGTCGCCGACGTTGCGGAAGCGGTGCCGCATGTCGACGGGGATCATCAGACCCTGGTCGGCGCGGAGCGCGAACGGCTCGCCGTCCAGGTCGACCTCGAGCGCGCCGCTGACGACGTACACGAACTCCTCGGAGTACGGGTGGTAGTGCTCGGCGATCCGCTCACCGGGCTTGATGATCGCCAGGCCCATGAAGCCGCTGGTGGAGCCCACCGTGGCCGGGGTGAGCAGGGTCCTGAGGTCACCTCCGCGCCGTCGGTTGGGTTCCGTCTCGCTCAGGTCCACGATGCGTGGATGCTGCTTGGACATGGTTGATACCTCCGGGTGTGCCGGTGACGTCCGGGCGCTGCCGGGCCGCGGACGTCACCGCGGTTGACCGTCAGGAATCCGCCGAGCTGCGGTCGGTGACGGGCATCATGTCGGCGTGCGACAGGAGCCGGTTGAGGGTGCGCTCCGAGTCGAGGGAGCCTTCGACGCCGATCGCGGCGCCGTCCAGCAGCCGCTCCAGCTCGGCCGCCTTGCCCGGGCCCTTGATACCGAGGGCGGCCGGGATGTCCAGGTCGAGGTCGCGGGTGACGTCGACCAGGCGGACCACGATGTCGTCGCGCTGGAAGACGGTGCTCGCGTACACCGGGCTGTCCGGGTCGTCGGCCGCGGCCTCGTCCTGGTGGGCGAGGAACCGGGCCAGGTCCATGCCGCGGCCGGTCACGGCCGGGTAGTACAGCATGTGCCGGCGCAGACCGGCGGGCTCCGGACTGCCCTGCACCACGTGGTGCACGGCCGGGAGCGCGGCCCGGGTGAAGAACACCCGCGCGGAGTCCGGGTCGGTCAGGTCCCGGTCCTGCTCCAGATACGGGTTGATGGCCTCCTCGACCGCCCGCACCTCCGGCTGACGCGCCACATGGCGCAGCGCCGCGAGCAGGTCGCCCTCCACCTCCACAGCCCGCACGACCCGGTTGCCGTGCATGAACAGGGAGGTGCGGCGCAGCCGCGTGGTGTCGTCGACCTGCGCCCTGGGGGACTGGTAACCGGCCAGCAGCTCGGCCACCTTGGACTCCGAGCCCGGCTTGACGGTGAAGGTGAGCGCGTGCCGCGCCACCCCGTCGCCGACCCGGACCGCCGCCTGCAGGCCCGCCTGCGCCCGCTCGGGCGTGAGGGGCCGCTCGGGGAGGGTCTCGCGCAGGACGCTGTACCGCATGGAGCGGGTGTCCCGGACGCAGTTGTGCATCGGCCGGACGGTCTCCACGTGCTCCTCGCTGTTCACCCAGGCGAGGAACGGCGGGGCGCTCTCCCACTCGCTGGTGATCAGCCACTGCGAGGGGTTCTCGATCGACTGGCAGAGCTGGTCACTGATGTGACCGGGGACCGACGCGACCTTGTTGCGCATGTGCTCGTACGCGTCGAGGAACTGCTCCTGGGCTCCCTCGTACAGGTCGAGCAGCAGGATCACCCGCAGCCTCGAACCGTCGAAGGCCGACTGCGATATGCGTCCCGACATGGTCATCCGGCGCACCTCTCCTCTTCTCACAGAAGTCCGTGCGGAAGTCCTCGCGGAAGTTCGTCACGGAAGGTCAGGAACGACCGCGTCCGAAGGGCCGGGGTCGCCATGAGTCGATGGTCGGCGGGCCCCGCGGGGCGCGCGAGCGCCACGGGGCAGGTGGGTGAACCGTGCGTCAACCGGGTGCCGCCAGGACGCGGACGAGCCCGCACAGGGGATGCAATGTGAGTCCCTTTCCACGGCCCGTCGCGCGCGACGCTGGAGGCGTTTTCAATGAACCGAGTGGAAGAGGCCGGCGAGAACGGTCACCGCACGCCCGTGCTCATCGTCGGCGGCTCACTGGTGGGCCTGTCCATGTCCTTGTTCCTGGGGCGTCTGGGCGTGCCGCACACCCTCGTGGAACGGCACGCGGGCACCTCGATCCATCCCCGCGGACGCGGCAACAACGTGCGCACGATGGAGGTGTACCGGACCGCCGGTGTCGAGGGGCGGATCCGGCAGGCCGCCTCCGTGCTGGCCGGCAACCACGGCATCCTGCAGACCCCGACCCTGGTGGGTGACGCCGGCGAGTGGCTGTTCCGGGAGATCGACCCCGGCGGCGGGCTCGCCCGGTTCAGCCCCAGCGCCTGGTGCCTGTGCAGCCAGAACGACCTCGAACCGGTGCTGCTCGCGAGCGCCCGGGAGCTCGGCGGCGATCTGCGGTTCGCCACCGAGATGATGTCCTTCGACCAGGACGCCGACGGGGTGACCGCGCTGGTCAAGAGCCGGGAGACGGGCGAGCACACCACCATCCGCGCGGACTACCTGGTCGCCGCCGACGGCCCGCGCAGCCCCGTCCGGGAGCGGCTCGGCATCGGGCAGAGCGGCCCCGGCGACCTGTTCCACAACGTCAGCGTCACCTTCACCTCACGCGACCTGGCGGCCGTCGTCGGCGACCGGCGGTTCATCGTCTGCTACCTGACCAGCCCGGACGCCGACGGGGCGCTGCTGCCGGTCGACAACGAGGAGCACTGGGTGTTCCACGCGCCCTGGCACCCCGAACGCGGCGAACTGCTCGAGGAGTTCACCGACGAGCGGTGCGCCGACCACATCCGGCGGGCCGTCGGGGCGCCCGACCTGGACGTCACGATCACCGGCCGGGCCGCCTGGCACGCCGCCGAGCGGGTCGCCGAACGCTACGCCGACGGCAGGGTCTTCCTGGCCGGCGACTCGGCCCACGAGATGTCGCCCACCGGGGCGTTCGGCTCCAACACCGGTATCCAGGACGCGCACAACCTCGCCTGGAAACTGGCCGCCGTGCTGGGCGGCTGGGCCGGACCCGGGCTCCTCGCCACCTACGACGCCGAACGCCGGCCGGTCGCCGAGGCGACCAGCGCCCGCGCCTCCACCCGCTCCGTCGAGCACAGCCACCCCGGCTACACCCCCGCCGAGGGGGCGGGCGGACCGGGCAAGCGGGGCGGCATCCTCAATGTGGCCCTCGGCTACCGCTACCCGCGCGGCGCGGTGCTCGGCGCCGACCCGGCGACCCCCGTCGTCCCCGACGCGCTGGCCCTGAACGGCGAGCCGGGCAGCCGCGCGCCCCACCTGTGGCTGGACCGCGCCGGCACCCGGATCTCCACCCTCGACCTGTACGAACGCCACCTGGTCCTGCTCAGCTCCGCCGAGGCGGGCTTCGCCTGGCACACCGCGGCCAAGCAGGTCGCCAAGGAACTCGGAGCGCCGCTGGACTCCTACCGCATCGGGCACGGACCGGAGGCGGAACTGGCCCCCGAGGGCGACCAGGACTGGTCCGCGGCCCACGGCGTCAGCACGGACGGCGCGGTGCTCGTGCGCCCCGACGGCTTCGTCGCCTGGCGCTGCGAGTACCGCACACCGGACCCGCTGCGGACCCTGCGCGAGGCCGTGCAGACGGTCCTGTCCCGCACCTGACCCGGTCTCCGCGGAGACGAGCGGATTCCACCGGAGACGCTCTCCGCGGAGAGGAGCAGGTCCCGGCAGGGCGGTGTCAGGGAGTCCCGACGCCGCCCTGCCGTCCGCGTTCCGCCTTCGCCCGGTACTGCTCGAAGACCTGGACGGGATCCCCCTCGGCGTTCCAGGGCCAGGGCGTGACCGTGTTCTGCAGCGCCTGGAACACGGGGTGCGCGTCGGCGGCTCGGCCGGCCGCGCACAGGGCGTACGCCAGCATGTTGAGGTCGGCCAGGAGCGCCGCGTGCTGGAAGAAGCCCGGCTTCGGCCACAGCGCGGCGGCCTGTTCCAGCGCGGCGGCGAGCTGACCGGTGTCCCACAGCTGACCGGCCGTCATGGCCCGCACCCCGCCCTGCGCCAGCAGCCCCTGATACTGGCGCACCGCCGCCGTCAGCTCGATGGGGGCGCACGGTGCGTTCGCCGGTATGTGGGCGCGCACCACATCGATGAAGTCGAGGACGGCCGCGCTCGATCCGCCCTCCTCGGGCGACAGATAGGCGAGCATCTGCACATACGCCTCGCGGTGCCAGCGGTCGCGGCCGGTGGCCTCCCGCCAGATCGCGTTGACGTCGGCCTGCGCGTACCGCTCGATCCGCGCCACGCCGAGCAGCGTCACCCAGGGCAGCGGATCCGCCGGGCTCAGTTCGCTCGCGCGGCGGCAGTCCTCCACCACCTGCCGCACGTCCCTCAGGTGCCGCTCGTGCAGTCCCCGCGCCAGGGCGACCCGGCTGTGGAAGACCAGCGCGTCCGCGCTGTCCGGTTCCCGGTCCACCCAGGCCGAGGAGATCCCCGTGCCCGCGGTGGCCTCGGCCAGCACGGACACCCGGTGGTTGCGGAGGTCCCAGTCGTCCCCGGTCTCCTCCAGCACCGAGGACACCAGCGCGATGTCCAGCGCCCTGCTCTCTCCTCCGCGCTTGCTCAACTGCCGCAGGACGCGCGCGAGGACGGCGTCGTCGAGCGCGGGGACGATACGGGGACGCTTTGCTGTACGACTGCTGAAGAGGGGCATGCCCGCAGACTAGGAACCCTTCCGCACCGGGCAACCCATAGCGGACGATCGTTACCGATCTGCCCCTCTCAGCCTCCTCGCGGCGCTCGTCAGACGGCCGGCGCCGGGTACGTCGGGTACTCCACCCCGGAGACGTACTGCACGACGCGGACGACCTGGCAGGAGTAGCCGAACTCGTTGTCGTACCAGAGGTAGAGGATCGCGTTGTCGCCGTCGACCTTCAGCGCGCCGGCGTCGACGATCGAGGCGTGGCGCGAGCCGATGAAGTCGCTGGAGACCGCGTCGGGGGCGCTGATGAAGTCGATCTGGCGGCGCAGCGGCGAGGTCAGCGACACCTCGCGCAGGTACTCGAGGACCTCCTGGCGGTCGGTCTCGCGGGCCAGCTGCAGGTTGAGGATCGCGATCGACACGTCCGGCACCGGCACACGGATCGAGCTGCCCGTGATCTTCGCCTTGAGGTCGGGCAGCGCCTTGGCGACGGCGGAGGCGGCGCCGGTCTCGGTGATGACCATGTTCAGGGGCGCGCTGCGGCCCCGGCGCTCGGACTTGTGGTAGTTGTCCAGCAGGTTCTGGTCGTTGGTGAACGAGTGCACGGTCTCCACGTGGCCGCGCAGCACGCCGAACTCGTCCTCCATCGCCTTCAGCGGCGGGACGATGGCGTTGGTGGTGCAGGAGGCGCAGGACAGGATCTGCTCGTCCGGCTTGATCGTGTCGTGGTTGACGCCGTGCACGATGTTGGGGACGTCGCCCTTGCCCGGCGCGGTCAGCACGACCTTGTCGATGCCGGGGCGCAGGTGCTTCGACAGGCCCTCGCGGTCGCGCCACTTGCCGGTGTTGTCGATGAGGATGGCGTTCTTGATCCCGTACGCCGTGTAGTCGACCTTCGTCGGGTCGTCGGCGTAGATCACCTTGATCTCGTTGCCGTTGGCGACGATGGTGCTGTTCGCCTCGTCGACGGTGATGGTGCCCTGGAACTGGCCGTGGATGGAGT
This sequence comes from Streptomyces sp. 15-116A, assembly GCF_025290915.1. Lineage (GTDB taxonomy): Bacteria > Actinomycetota > Actinomycetes > Streptomycetales > Streptomycetaceae > Streptomyces. Next base: position 18,383 of record NZ_JAOCQE010000060.1, read on the forward strand.
CGCGGCGCAGCAGCGAGGCGCGCTTGATGATGTCCTGGTCCCCGCCACCGCGGACGACGATGGCGCGCAGACGCAGACCGTTGCCGGAGCCGGACTTCTCGATCAGCAGGCGGGCGACCAGGCGGCCGATGCGGCCGAAGCCGTAGAGGACGACGTCCCGGCCCTCGCGGCGCTCGATCTTGTTGGCGCCCGTGGCACCCGCGACCGCCTCGGCGGTGAACGCCTCCACGGACAGCCCGCGGTCGTCGGCCTTGTAGGTCGCGGCCAGCATGCCGATGTCGATCTGCGACGGGCCGAGGTCGAGCGTGGTGAGCGCCTGCAGGAAGGGCAGCGTCTCGGTGACCGAGAGCTCCTTGCCGGCGATCTGCCGGGCGAAGCGGTGGGCCTTGAGGATGCTGACCACCGACTTGTTCACCAAGGAGCGGCTGTGCAGCAGGACGGTGACGTCCCGCTCGCGGTGCAGCTTCCCGATGATCGGGATCATCGACTCCGCGATCTCCTCGCGGTGCTTCCAGTTGGTGAACGAGTCTTCGTTGACAGTCACAGGATCATCTTTCGAGCTAGACGGCGCTCATATGATAGCCATGCGCGCACGCAGCTTCGGAGGGGGTCCCTTTCGGGGCGGGTGTGATGGGTGAAGCCGCAGGATTGCGCGCGGGGCGATCGGGTACGCGTGCAGCACTGCGCCCGGGGCGGATCTTGTCCCGGGTGGGCCGCACGACCGCCGCTACCTGGGAAAATGCCATGGAAACACCCGCGCACGAGAACAATGCCCCGACGCCCGCCCAGCAGGCTCTGGACGCCCTCGCCGAGAACACCGAGAACGCGGCGGCGCTGGATGCCCTGGCCAACAGCGACGTCCTGATCCCCGTGCCCGACGACGCGGCCGACGAGGAGGCCGCCGACCCCGGCGCGGTGGCGCTGCCGGTGCTCGAGCAGCCCGGCGGTACACAGGTGGTGCCGGTGTTCACCTCGGAGCTGGAGATGGCCGGGCTGCTGCCCTTCGTCTCCCGTTACCGCCTGGTGCCGCTCGGCGCGCTGGCCGCACAGTGGCCGGCCGAGGACCTGTCCCTGACCATCGACGGCAGCTCGGAGCACCGTCTGACGCTCACCTCGGAAGGAGTGCGCACCCTGCTGGCCCGCCCGCAGGGCTGACCGCCCGCCGCGCCGTCAGGCCCCGTCGCCCAGCGACCGGGCCAGGGCCGCACGCTGCAGGGGGAGCACCTCCGCGTGCAGTGCGCGGCCCTTCCGCGTGAGGGCCACATACACCCCGCGCCGGTCCTCCGCGCAGATGCTGCGCGTGACCAGGCCGTCCTTCTCCAGCCGGGCGATGAGCCGGGACAGCGCGCTCTGGCTCAGGTGCACCCGTCCCACCAGGTTCTGCACCCGGCACTGCTCGCCCTCCTCGGGCGTCGCGGCCACCAGCAGGTCGAGCACCTCGAAGTCGGACGCGCCGAGCCCGTGGGGATGCAGCGCGCGGTCGATCTCGCCCAGGGTGCGGGCGTGGACCGCGAGGATCTCCCGCCACCGTTCCTCGAGCCGCGTGCCGGTGGTGTGCGCTGCCATACTCGAACGGTAACACTTGTTCGACATTGAATGAACGCGCATCGAATGCTCTCCCGCCGGTGCACGCTCCTACGTCGACTCCCGCCGCACCAGCTCCGTCGGCAGGATCACCGCCGCCGGGTCCTCGCCGCCTATCTGGGCCAGCAGGACGCGCACCATCTCGGCGCTGATCCGGTCCCACGGCTGGCGGATCGTCGTCAGCTCCGGGCTGGCGGCGACGGCGGCGGGGGAGTCGTCGAAGCCGCCGACCGCCACGTCCTGCGGCACCCGGCGCCCCGCCCGGTGCAGGGCCGTGAGCACGCCCTGCGCCATCAGGTCGGAGGCGACGAACACCGCGTCCATGTCCGGGGCCTGCGCCAGCAGCCGCTCGGCGCCCGACTCACCGCTGGCCCGGCTGTAGTCCCCGGAGACGATCAGCCGCGGGTCGATCTCCACGCCCGCCTCGCCCAGCACCTCCTTGTAACCGGCGAGGCGCTCCACACCGCCCGGCGTGTCCAGCGGCCCGGTCACCACGCCGATCCGCCGCCGCCCGAGGGACAGCAGATGGCGCACCATGTCCCGCGCCCCGTCCCGGTCGTCCGCGGCCACGTAACTCACCTTCGAGCCCAGCCCGATCGGCTTGCCGCAGGCGACCAGCGGAACCCCCGCCGCACGCAGCTCCTCGGCCACCGGGTCGCCCGAGTGGCTGGAGACCAGCAGCACCCCGTCGACATGCCCGGCGGTGATGTACCGCGTGATGCGGCGCCGCTCGTCCTGCGTGCCGGCCAGCATCAGCAGCAGCGGGATGTCGTGCGCCGCCAGCGCCTGCGTACAGCCGCGCAGCAGGACGTTGAAGTTGGGGTCCTCGAAGAACCGCTCCTGCGGCTCGGTGAGCAGAAAGCCCACCGAGTCCGAACGACCGGTGATCAGCGAACGGGCGTGCCGGTTGACGACGTAACCCGTCTTGCGGATCGCGGCGTTGACCGCCTCCGCCGCGGCCGGGCTGACGTAGTGGCCGCCGTTGAGCACGCGCGAGACGGTGCCGCGCGACACCCCGGCCTCGCGCGCCACGTCGTGGATCGTCGGCGGCCTGCGCCTGCCCCCCGTGTTGCTCATGGTCATGACTTTACGGCCCCGGACAGCAGATCCAGGCTCCAGAACCGCTGCACGATCAGGAACAGCGCGACCAGCGGCAGTACCGCGAGCAGCGCACCCGTGATCACCAGCGTGTACAGCGCGGGGGTGTTGGCGCCCTGTTCGAGCAGCGTGTACAGACCGAGCGTGATCGGGAACTTCTCGTCGTCGCTGAGCATGATGTACGGCAGCAGGAAGTTGTTCCAGATCGCGACGAACTGGAACAGGAACACCGTCACCAGTCCGGGCACCATCATCGGCAGCGCGACCCGGGTGAAGATCCGCCACTCGCCCGCCCCGTCCATCCGCCCGGCCTCCACCACATCCGACGGCACAGCCGCGGCGGCGTAGATCCGCGCGAGGTAGACGCCGTACGGGGAGAGGATCTGCGGCAGCAGCACCGACAGGTACGAGTCCGTCAAGTCGGCCTCGGCGAGCAGCAGATACTGCGGGATCGCGAGGATCACCGGCGGCATCAGCACACCCGCGAGGAGCACGTTGAACAGCGTCTCGCGGCCCCGGAAGCGGTAGACCGCGAGCGCGTAGCCGCTGACCGCCGACACGCATGTCGACAGCAGCGCGCCGAGGCCGGCGTACAGGGCGGAGTTGCCCATCCACTGCCAGTACACGCCGTCGCGGTAGGCGGCCAGATCGGAGAGGTTCCCGGCGAAACCCGTGCCCGGCCAGAACGTGAACGTGGAGAACAGCTCGCTGCCGGACTTGGTGGACGCGATGATCACCCAGGCGACCGGCAGCAGGCAGTACAGCGCGCCGAGCAGCAGGGTGAGGGTGGGGAGCGGCGCGATCCGGCGGCGCCGCGGCCCCCGGGCGGTGTGCGTGGCGCGGGCCTCGGGTTCGGCCAGGGCAACGGTGCTCATCGGTTCGCCTCCTGCCGGTTGCGTCGGTTGGCGGCCCGCAGGAAGCCGAAGGACAGCAGCAGCGTGGCGAGCGCGATCAGCGTCGCCTGCGCGGCGGCCGCGTGGATGTCGCCGTTGCCGAAGGCGTCCTGGTACACCTTCATCAGCGGACTCCAGGTGGTGGACACGGAGTTGGTGAGCGGCTTGAGGGTGGTCGGCTCGTTGAACACCTGGAGCGTCGCGATGATCGAGAAGAAGAAGGTGAGCACCAGCGACGGCGCCACCATCGGGATCTTGATGCGCAGGGCGATCTGCAGCGGGGTGGCGCCGTCCAGCTTCGCCGCCTCGTACACCTCGGCCGGGACGGCCCGCAGCGCGGTGTAGATGACGACCATGTTGAAGCCGGTGCCGCCCCACACCGCGATGTTCGACAGCGCCAGATACAGCGGCCCGCCGTCCAGCAGATCGGGCCCCGGCAGGCCGAGCCGGTCGAGGACGAAGTAGAAGGGGCTGACGTCCGGCAGATACAGGAAGCCCCACAGCAGCGCCGCCACCACACCGGGGACGGCGTACGGCAGGAAGATCGCGAGCCGGGTGAAGGGCGCCAGACGCACCTTCTCGGAGTCCAGCATCAGCGCGAACAGCAGGGCGAGGCCCAGCATCACCGGCACCACGATGCAGCCGTAACCCAGCACGCGCAGCGCACCGTTCAGCAGCTCGCTGTCGGAGAGGGCGTCGGTGTAGTTCCGCAGCCCGGCCCACACCTCGGTGCGGGCGCCGGCGCCCAGCCCGAGCCCGGAGACCTCCACCTTGCGGAAGCTCAGCCAGACCGCGTAGCCGATGGGCAGGGCGAAGAACAGGACGAACAGAAGCGTGGCGGGGAAAAGGAAGAAGTAGGGGGCGCGGAGCGCTCGTTTGAGGGTGGTGGTGGGAGACGGGTGGGCGTACGGGGCCTTGCGGGCCCCGTACGGCCTCCGGCGTGCTGCGGAGGTCACGGCGCGACCCCGAAGCCCTGCTTCTTCAGGTCCGCCACCGTCGCCTCCTGCACGGTGTGCAGCGCGGCGACGAAGTCCGACTTGTTCTTCGCGGCGGCGCCGAAGGCGTCCTTGTACGACGTGTAGGCGACGTTGACGTTCGGACCCCAGGCGGACGGGGCCGTGGTCCCGGCGATCTCGGCCGCCTTCTCGTAGAAGTCGGGCTGGTTGGAGAAGTACTCCGGCGGCTCGCTGAAGGCACCGGAGGTCTGCGCCGCCGTGGAGGCCGGGTAGATGCCGCTCTCCTTGGCCAGCGCGGTCAGCGCCTCGCCGTCGGTGTTCAGCCATGTGGCGAACTTCGTGGCGGCCTCCTGGTGCTCGGAGTCCGTGGTCACGGCGGTGGAGGAACCGCCCCAGCTGCCGGTGCGGTTCTCGCCCTTCGACCACTGGGGGAGCGGGGCCATCGCCCACTTGCCCTTGGTGTCGGGGGCGGCCGTGGTCAGCGTGCCCGGCGCCCACACCGCGCTGACCCAGGCGATCTGCTTGCCGGTGTTGAGCGCCTTGTTCCAGGCCGGGGTGTACATCGGCTGGTCGTCGATCGCGCCTTCCTTCACCAGCCCGCCCCAGAAGTCGGCGACCTTGCGGGTGGCCTCGTCGTCGATCGCGACCTTCCACTGGTCGCCCGAGACGGTCCACCACTGGGCGCCGGCCTGCTGGGCCAGACCCGCGAACTGACCGGCCTCGCTGGCGGCGAAGGTGGTCAGATCCTTGTCCGGAGCGGCCTTCTTCAGCTTCCGCGCGGTCTCGGCGAAGTCCTCCCAGGTCTCCGGGACGGTCAGGCCGTACTTCTTGAACAGGTCCTCGCGGTAGTAGAACATCATCGGCCCGATGTCCTGCGGGACCGCGTAGACCGCGTCCGTGCCGAGCGTGGTCTGCTGCCAGACGCCGTCGGCGAACTTGCTCTTCGCCTCGCCCACCTCGCCGGATATGTCGGCCAGCGCGTCGTTGCTGACGAGGGTGGGCAGCGCCTGGTACTCCGCCTGGACGAGGTCGGGTGCCTTGCCGGCCTTGTGCGCGGTGAGGATCTTGGTGACCAGTGTGTCGCCGGACGCCTGCTTCTTCACCGTGACGGTGATCTGCTGCTCCTTGCCCGGCCCCTTGTTCCACAGGTCGACGACCTTGTCCATGCCGGGCGCCCACGTCCAGTACGTCAGCGAGACCGGGCCGGACTGTGCCTCGCCGTCGTCGTCCGACGACGAGCCGCAGGCGGCGAGTGCGGAGGCGCCGAGCGCGACGGCGACGGCGGAACTCACGAGGCGACGGCGCTTCGTGTACGGCATGGAACTCTCCCCTGACCTGGGGTCCCCGCCTGCTGCGGAGACCTGCCATGCTTCTGTGAGCGTTCACAGTAGAGAAACATCCCGGACACTTGTCAATGGTTGCTGCTGTGCGGTTATGTTGGGCTCGCAGCACCGCAGAGGTGTGTGTACGTTCACAATCGATCGATCGCAGCGGGAGCATCCATGCCGGAGACCACCCCCAGGGGCCTCACCGGGCTCGCCTTCGGCGGGGACTACAACCCCGAGCAGTGGCCGGAACACGTCTGGCACGAGGACGTCCGGCTGATGCGGGAGGCCGGGGTGACGATGGTCAGCGTCGGCATCTTCTCCTGGGCCCTGCTGGAGCCCGCGCCCGGCACCTACGACTTCGGCTGGCTCGACCGTGCCCTGGACCTGCTGCACGAGCACGGCATCCGCGTCGACCTCGGCACGCCCACCGTGGCACCGCCGGCCTGGTTCTACCGCGCCCACCCCGAGGCCCTGCCGGTCACCGCCGAGGGCGTGCGCCTGGAGTTCGGCTCCCGCGGCGCGATCTGCCACAGCAACACCGACTACCGCGCCGCCGCCGCGGCCATCACGACCGAGCTCGCCGCACGCTACGGCGACCACCCCGCACTGGCGATGTGGCACGTCCACAACGAGTACGGCGTCCCCGTCTCGGCCTGCTACTGCGACTCCTGCGCCGCCCACTTCCGCCGCTGGCTCCAGGACACCTACGGCACGGTCGACGCCGTCAACGAGGCCTGGGGCACGGCCTTCTGGGGCCAGCGCTACGCCTCCCTGAAGGAGATCAACCCCCCGCGTGCCACCCCGACCGTCGGCAACCCCGCCCAGGCGCTGGACTACAAGCGGTTCGCCGACGCCACGATGCGGGAGAACTTCCGTGCCGAGCGGGACATCCTGCACCGCCTCTCACCGGGCGTCCCGGTCACCACCAACTTCATGACCGCCCTCAGCCAGTGCGACTCCGTCGACTACTGGGCCTGGGGCCGCGAGGTCGACCTCGTCACCAACGACCACTATCTGATCACCGACGGCCGGCGCACCCACGTCAACCTCGCCATGGCCGCCGACCTCACCCGCTCCGTCGCGGGCGGCGCGCCCTGGCTGCTGCTCGAACACTCCACCTCGGGCGTCAACTGGCAGCCCCGCAACCCCGCCAAGGCCCCCGGCCAGATGGCCCGCAACTCCCTCGCCCACGTGGCCCGCGGCTCCGACGGCGCGATGTTCTTCCAGTGGCGCCAGTCCCGCCGCGGCGCCGAGAAGTTCCACTCCGCGATGCTGCCGCACGGCGGCACCGGCACACGCGTGTGGCGTGAGGTCGTCGAACTGGGCGCCGCCGTCGACTCGTTGCGCCCCGTACGCGGCACCCGCACGCGGGCCGACGTGGCGGTGCTGTGGGACTGGCACTCCTGGTGGGCGCAGAACCTCGACTGGCGGCCCAGCGAGGACCACGACGCCCGCGAACGCGCCGACGCCTTCTACGAGGCCCTCTACGACCGCCACCTCACCGTCGACTTCGCCCATCCGGAAGCCGACTTGTCGAGTTATCCCCTTGTCGTCGTGCCCGCGCTGTACCTGATGACCGAGGCGGCCGGGGACAACCTCCGCGCCTACGTCGAGAACGGCGGCACCCTCGTCGTGTCCTACTTCTCCGGCATCGTCGACGCGCACGACGCCGTGCACGAGGGCCCCTACCCGGGCGCCCTGCGCGACGTCCTCGGCCTGACCGTCGAGGAGTTCTCGCCGCTCCTCGCGGGCGAGCGGGTCCGGCTGACCGGGCCCGACGGGTCCGAGCTGGACGCCGACGTGTGGACGGAGTTCGTGGTCCCGCGCGGCGCCGAGACGGTGTGGACGTACGCCGACGGGCTCACCGCCGGACGCCCCGCCGTCACCCGGCACCGCCTCGGCGAGGGCACCGCCTGGTACGTCTCCACGCGTCTCGGGACCGAGGGGCTGGACGTCCTCCTCGGCTGGGCGCTCGAGGACACCGGGCTCGCCCCGCGCGCCGATCTGCCGCGCGATGTCGAAGTGGTCCGCCGCACCGGCGAGTCGGGCACCTTCGTGTTCGCGATCAACCACACCGCCACCGACGCCAAGGTGCCGCTGGACACCCCCGGCACCGAACTGCTGACCGGGGAACGCGCCGCGGGCCGTCTCGCGGTCCCCGCCGGAGCCGTCCGGGTCGTGCGACTCGACGACTGAGCACCACCCCTCCACCTCCTCGAAGGGACGACGATGCTCCAACCCAGACGCACCCTCACCGCCCTGCTGCCGCCGCTCCTCGCGGGCCTCGCCCTCACCGCCCTGCCCGCCCAGCACGCGACGGCGGCGAGCACGCTGACCAACGGCGGCTTCGAGGCCGACGGTTCGGGCGCGGCCACCCCGAGCGGCTGGTCCGAATACGGCGACACCGGCGCCTCGTTCACCGAGGCCGGCGGGCACAGCGGCGGCCACCGCCTCACCCACTGGTCGTCCTCGGCGTACAAGACGGAGACCTACCAGCACCTGTCCGGACTGGCCAACGGCAGCTACCGGCTCACCGCCTGGGTCCGCTCGGGCGGCGGCCAGAACGCCGCCCACCTCGCCCTCAAGAACTGCGGAGGCCCGGAACAGCGCACCGATCTGCCGGTGTCCGCGAGTGGGTGGATCCGTGTCGTCGTGCCGGTCCATGTCACCAACCATCAGTGCACCATCAGCGTCAACAGTGACGCGAACGCCGGCAACTGGATCAATGTGGACGACCTCACGTTGACGCCCGGTACCTCCGGTCTGCCGATCAAGGGCGCCGACATCTCGTCCTTGCCCAAGAGCGAGGCCAGGGGCGGTGTGTACCGGACCGCCTCGGGCGGCAAGGGCGACGCGGTGGCCATTCTGAGGTCCGCCGGAATGAACTACGCCCGCCTGAAGGTCTGGGTGAACCCGGCCGACGGCTACAACAACAAGGCCCGCGTCCTCGCCATGGCCAAGCGGATCAAGGCGCAGGGCATGAAACTGCTGGTCGACTTCCACTACTCCGACTCCTGGGCCGACCCGGGCAAGCAGACCAAGCCCGCCGCCTGGGCAGGCCACGGGTACGAGCAGCTGAAGAAGGACGTGTACGACCACACGCACGACGTCCTCGCCGCCCTCAAGTCCCAGGGCACCACCGCCGACATGGTCCAGATCGGCAACGAGGTCAACGGCGGCATGCTCTGGAACGAGGGCTCCACCGACAACTGGACACAACTCGCCGGACTGCTCAACTCCGGCTACGACGCGGTCAAGTCGGTCCACCCGTCCACTGTCGCCGCGCTGCATCTCGCCGAGGGCGGCGACCTCGACGGCACCCGCTGGTGGTTCGACAACGCGGTGTCCCACGGCGTGCGGTTCGACGCCATCGGCCTGTCGTACTACGGCTACTGGCACGGCTCGCTCGCCGACTTCCAGACCACCCTCGACGACGCGGCCGCCCGCTACGGCAAGCCGGTCTTCGTCGCCGAGACCGCCTACCCGTTCCGGCTGGACAGCGAGGACGGGCTCGAGAACATCATCGACCTCACCGAGGAACTGGTCCCGGGCTACCCGGCGACCCCGGCAGGACAGACGCGGTGGTTGAACGACGTGGCGAGCATCGTCGAGGCGGTGCCGAACGGGCGCGGGCTCGGCGTCTTCTCCTGGGAGGCCACCTGGACCGCCCGCACCGGCAACGGCTGGGACCCGGCCGACCCGTCCTCCGGCAACGGCTGGGAGAACCAGGCGCTGTTCGGCTACGACGACCGCGCGCTCCCGGCGACGGCATGGTTCCGCCACCGGTGAGCTGTTTCAGGGCGGTTGAGGCCACGGACGGTTCCGGTCCCGGACAGGTGTTCCGCTTCACGGGACGTGGAGGGCGGGGGTGCGGGACAGTGGAGGGGCCCGGAGGGGAGGACGCCCGGGCGGAGGTGGACGACATGCTCAGGACACCCGTCGACGGGACCCGGATGCACATTCTGACGTGGCTCAAGGAGCCCGTCCGCGCCGACACCGGCGCCACGGCGGAGGACGTCGCCGCCCGGTTCGGCCTCTCGCACCCGGTTGCCCTCACCCACCTCCGCCTCCTCACGGCGACCGGCCTGCTGCGCACCACCCGCCTCGGCGGCCACCTGCACTTCCGCCGGGACGAGGTCCGCATCGCCGATGTGTCCCGCCGCTTCGAGAAGGGCTGGTAGCCCGCCCTTGGGGTGCCCGCGTGGTCTCGGGGTGCCCGCGTGGTCTCGGGGTGACCGCGTGGTCTCGGGGTGCCCGCCCGCCCTTGGGGTGCCCGCCCGGCCTTGGGGTGCCCGCTCGTCCTTGGGGTGCCCGCCCGGCCTTGGGGTGCCCGCTCGTCCTTGGGGTGCCCGCCCGGCCTTGGGGTGCGCGCGTGGTCTCGGGGTGCTCGGCCCGGATGCGGGGGGCCCGGCCGGTCCCGGGGCAGTTGGCCCGACCCCAGCGCGCCAAGCCCGACCTTGGAACGCTCGCCCGGCCTGTGAGAGCCGGTCCGGACTTGGCGCGCCCGGCCCGGACTCGGGGCGCCCATCCGAGCCGGGACTCCGCCCGCGCCGCC
>NZ_JAOCQE010000061.1 GCF_025290915.1 Streptomyces sp. 15-116A
ACCGGCCGGACGACGACGGCACCCGCGGTGACGACGACGCCCGCAGCGACGTCCGCCGCGCCGCCTCGGCCCGCCGCGCCCGGGAACGCGGCCGCACCCCGCTCTTCGACCAGTACGAGGACGGGGAGCACCGGCGGGCCGCCAACGAGTAGCCGAAACCCGCAGGTCGGCCCCCGCCGACAACGGATTTTTGAGCACCCCGACGGGGATGCTAGAGTTTCACTCGTTGCAAGGGCCTGTGGCGCAGTCCGGTAGCGCACCTCGTTCGCATCGAGGGGGCCAGGGGTTCAAATCCCCTCAGGTCCACCGCAGCTGAAAGCCCCCGCCGAGAAATCGGCGGGGGCTTCTTCGTGTTGGTCGCGTGGTGGCGTTCTACGGCCTGGGCTTGGGCTGCTGGAGCGGCTTGGCGTAGCAGCGGCTTTCCTTGTGGAAGCGGTAGTAGCCGAAGGGCTCGCAGGGTTCGTAGCCGCTGGAGGTGTAGAGGGCGATGGCTTCCGGCTGCTTGGTGCCGGTTTCCAGGACCATGCGGAGGCGGCCGGCCGCGCGGGCGTCGTCCTCCAGGGCCGCCAGGATGCGGCGGGCCAGGCCGCGGCCGCGCATCTGCTCGATGACGTACATGCGCTTCAGCTCGGCGTCGCCGTCGCGGTTGCCCTCGTCGTTGGCGTCCTGTGCGCGCCAGCCGCCGGAGGCCACGGGGGTGCCGTGCTCGTCGTAGGCGAGCAGGTAGATGCCGTTGGGGGGCCTGAAGTCCGCGGGGTCCATGGGGGTGGCGTCGCCGCCGTCGCCGTAACGGACGTGGTACTCGGCCTGGACCTCGTCGTTCAGTTTGACGGCGTCGGGGTGGTCGTAGGGGACCCGGCGGATATTCATGCTGAGTACCGTATATCAATCCATGAGGTGGGGGCAGGGGCCTGTCCAGTGTGCCGGTATCGTGCCGGGGTGTTCACTGTGACCTCCGTCAATGTCAATGGGCTGCGGGCCGCCGCCAAGAAGGGTTTCGTGGAGTGGCTGGCCGGGACCTCCGCCGATGTGCTGTGCCTGCAGGAGGTGCGCGCCGAGCCGGAGCAGCTGCCCGAGGCGGTGCGGGCGCCCGAGGGGTGGTACGTCGCGCACGCGCCGGCCGCCGCCAAGGGGCGGGCCGGGGTGTCGCTCTACAGTCGGCGTGAGCCGGACCGGGTGCGGGTCGGGTTCGGGTCGGCCGAGTTCGACGGCAGTGGCCGGTATGTGGAGATGGATCTGCCGGGCCTCACCGTCGCCTCGCTGTATCTGCCCTCCGGTGAGGTCGGGACCGAGCGGCAGGACGAGAAGGTGCGGTTCATGGGGGAGTTCCTCGCCCATCTCAAGGGGCTGCGCGAGCGGGCCGCCGCCGAGGGGCGCGAGGTGCTCGTCTGCGGGGACTGGAACATCGCCCATGAGAAGGCCGACCTCAAGAACTGGCGGGGCAACACGAAGAATTCCGGGTTCCTGCCGGAGGAGCGAGAGTGGCTGTCCCGGGTGTTCGATCCGGCCGACGGCGGTTACGTCGATGTCGTGCGGGCGCTGCATCCCGATGTGGAGGGGCCGTACACCTGGTGGTCGTACCGGGGGCGGGCCTTCGACAACGACACCGGCTGGCGGATCGACTACCAGGTGGCCACCCCGGGTCTCGCCGAGCGCGCCGTCAAGGCGTACGTCGAGCGGGCCGCCACGCACGCCGAGCGCTGGTCGGACCACGCGCCGGTGGCCGTCGTCTACGACCGGTAGGCGTCATGCCGGGGCACCGTCCGGTTCTCCGGCAATCAGTCCCGCTGCTTGCGCAGCCGGCGGTCCAGGGCCAGGGAGAGTTCCGCGTCGACCACGCTGCGGGCCAGGGGGCGCAGGCGGTGCAGGGCCTCCTCGGGGGCGTGACGGAGGATCAGGGTGGCGAACAGGTCGGCGAGGGCGTCGGCGTGGGTGCGGACCTCCTTGCCGGTGCGCAGGACCTCCGCGAGCGGGATGCCCTCACGGACCAGTGCGGTGGAGACGTCCAGCAGACGGCGGCTGATGTGGACGATCTCCTCGCCGTCGGTGCCGAGATAGCCGAGGTCCATCGCCGCGGCCAGGTTCTCCGGGGTGTCCTGGCCGGCGAAGCGGTCGGCCAGCTCCTCGGGGGTGAGGCGCACCGGCGTCTCGTCGGTCGGGGGCTCCATGCCGAGGAGTTCGCCGACGTCCCGGCCGTGGTCGAAGGCCTCGGCGAGTTCCGCGATGCCGTTCAGGGTGTGACCGCGCTCCAGGAGAGCGGTGATCGTGCGCAGCCGGGCCAGGTGGTGGTCGTCGTACCAGGCGATACGGCCCTCGCGGCGCGGTGGCGGGATCAGCTTGCGTTCGCGGTAGAAGCGCAGTGTCCGCACGCTGATGCCGGCCAGTCGCGCCAGCTCCTCCATGCGGTACTCACGCCGTTCGCCGGATCCCTCGGTGTCCTGTGCCACGTCAGCAGCCTAGGGCGTACCGGCGGTAACTTTCCTCGCGTACCCCCTACCCATGAGTATGTCCCTGCTCTACCCTCCCCATTGCGCCAGTGTTCACTGGCAGGGTTCTGAGCGATGCGTGGAGGCTTCGGGATGGCCGAGCACGAACACGAGCATGTACGGGTCGCGGTGATCGGGTCCGGGTTCGGCGGACTGGGCGCCGCCGTCCGGCTGCGGCGCGAGGGGATCACCGACTTCGTCGTCCTGGAACGGGCGAGCAGCGTCGGCGGGACGTGGCGGGACAACAGCTATCCCGGGTGCGCCTGTGACGTGCCCTCGCATCTGTACTCGTTCTCCTTCGCGCCCAACCCCGACTGGCCCCGCTCCTTCTCCGGGCAGGAGCACATCCGCGCCTACCTGGAGCACGTCACCGACACCTTCGGACTGCGCCCCCACATCCGCTTCGACTCGGAGGTGAAGCGGATGGCGTGGGACACCGAGCGGCTGCGGTGGGAGATCGAGACCAGCAGCGGGAGCCTCAGCGCAGATGTCGTTGTCTCCGCGACCGGGCCGCTGTCCGATCCCAAGGTGCCGGACATCCCGGGGCTCGACACCTTCCCCGGCAAGGTGTTCCACTCAGCCCGCTGGGACCACGACTACGACCTGTGCGGCAAGCGGGTCGCCATGGTCGGCACGGGGGCCTCGGCCATCCAGATCGTGCCGTCCATCCAGCCGAAGGTCTCCCGGCTGACCCTCTTCCAGCGCACCCCCGCCTGGGTCCTGCCGCGCGTCGACCGGCCCATCAGCGGCGCCGAGCGCGCCCTGCACCGGGCGATGCCCTTCACCACCCAGCTGCGCCGCGGACTGCTATGGGGCGTACGGGAGTTGCAGGTCCAGGCGTTCACCAAGCACCCCAACGAGCTGGGCTTCGTGGAGAAGCTGGCCAAGCGCAACATGGCCCGCGCCATCAAGGACCCGGCGCTGCGCGCCAAGCTCACGCCCGACTACCGCATCGGCTGCAAGCGGATCCTGCTGTCCAGCACCTACTATCCGGCGCTCGCGCAGCCCAATGTGGACGTGGTGGCGAGTGGGCTGAGTGAGGTGCGCGGGTCGACCGTCGTCGCCGCCGACGGCACCGAGGCCGAGGTCGACGCGATCGTCTTCGGCACCGGGTTCCACGTCACCGACATGCCCATTGCCGAGCGGGTCGTCGGCGCCGAGGGCAAGACCCTCGCCGAGACCTGGGCGGGCGGCATGCAGGCGCTGCGCGGCGCCTCCGCCGCCGGATTCCCCAACTGGATGACGATCATCGGGCCCAACACCGGCCTCGGGAACTCCTCCATGATCCTGATGATCGAGTCCCAGCTGAACTACATGGCCGACTACCTGCGTCAGCTCGACGTCCTCGGCGGCCGGGCCGCCCTCGACGCCCGCCCGAGCGCCGTACGCGCCTGGAACCACCGCGTCCAGGAGCGCATGAAGCGCACGGTGTGGAACACCGGCGGCTGCACCAGCTGGTACCTCGACGAGAACGGGCGCAACACCACCATCTGGCCCGGGACGACCAGTGAGTTCCGGCGGGCGACCCGGCGGGTGGACCTCGCCGAGTACGCCGTCCTGCGCGAGCCCGCGGCGAAGCGGACCGTCGTCCCGCAGGAGAACGCGGAGGTGACCGCGTGAGCCGGCTGACCCACGTCACCTCGGGTCCGTACGCCCCGCCGCCCGCCGCCCGTGAGCTCACCGCCGTCTCCGCCGACGGCTCCCGGCTGCACGTCGAGGTGCACGGCCCCGACGACGCGCCCGCCGTCGTCCTCGCCCACGGCTGGACCTGCTCGACCGCCTTCTGGGCCGCGCAGATCCGCGAACTGGCCGCCGACCACCGGGTCATCGCCTACGACCAGCGCGGCCACGGCCGCAGCCCCGCGAGCCCCGCCTGCACCCGCGAGGCCCTCGCCGACGACCTGGAGGCGGTGCTCGGCGCCGCCCTCGCGCCGGGCGAACAGGCCGTGATCGCCGGGCACTCCATGGGCGGCATGGCGATCATGTCCGCCTCCGACCGGCCGACGTTCCGCGAGCACGCCGCGGCCGTCCTGCTGTGCAGCACGGGCGGTTCGCGGCTGGTCGCCGAGTCGACGGTGCTGCCGATGCGCCCCGGGCGGCTGCGCACCTGGCTGACCCGGCACGTCCTCGGCTCGCGCGCCCCGCTCGGACCGGTCACCGCCGTCTCCCGCCGCATCCTCAAGTACGGCACCATGGGCCCCGCTTCGGCCCCGCACATGGTCGACGCCTGCGCCCACATCGTGCACGCCTGCCCCACGCGCGTGCGGTACGCCTGGTCGCGGCTGTTCGAGCCGCTCGATCTCGACGATGCCGTACGGGAGTTGAGGGTGCCGACCGAGATCGTCGCCGGGACCGCGGACCGGCTCACCCCGCCCGTGCACGCGCGGGCGATCGCCGCCGCGCTGCCCGAGTGCCTCGGGCTCACCGAGCTGCCCGGGATCGGCCACATGACGCCGATCGAGGCGCCCGACCTGGTCACCGGGAAGATCCGAACCCTCGTCGCCGATCACATCACCGCCGTACCCGCCCCACCCGCCGTACCCGTCGAGGAGAGCGCATGAGCAGGGTCAGTCTCGAAGGACAGGTCGCCGTCGTCACCGGAGCGGCGCGCGGCGTCGGCGAGTTGCTCGCCCGCAAGCTCTCCGCGCGCGGGGTGAAGGTGGCACTGGTCGGGCTGGAGCCGGACGCGCTCAAGCAGGTCTCCGCGCGGCTGCACAGCGAGAGCGACCACTGGTACGCCGATGTCACCGACGCGGAGGCGATGGCGCGGGTGGCCGGCGAGGTCAAGGAGCGCTTCGGCAAGGTCGACATCGTGGTCGCCAACGCCGGTGTGGCGACCGGGGGTCCGTTCATCGACTCCGACCCGGTGGCCTGGCGGCGGGTCATCGAGGTCAACCTCATCGGATCGGCGGTCACCGCGCGGGCGTTCCTGCCCCTGCTGGTCGAATCCCGCGGCTATCTGCTGCAGATCGCCTCGCTCGCCGCGATCACCCCGGCGCCGATGATGACCGCGTACTGCGCCTCCAAGTCCGGTGTGGAGGCGTACGCGCACAGCCTGCGCGCGGAGGTCGGATACCGGGGCGTGAAGGTCGGCGTCGGGTATCTGTCGTGGACCGACACCGACATGGTGCGCGGAGCCGATCAGGACGCGGTCATGCGGGAGTTGCGGCAGCGGCTGCCGTGGCCGTCCAACAAGACGTATCCGCTGGGGCCGGCGGTGGACCGTATCGTCGCCGGGATCGAGCGGCGGTCGAGTCACGTGTACGGGCAGTGGTGGCTGCGCGGGATGCAGGGCGTGCGGGGCTATCTGCCCGCCCTCATCGGGACGGTGGGGCAGCGCGAGATGCGGCGGTTCGCGGGCCGGCTCGACGGCATGCGGATCGGTCTGGTCGGGGCGGGTGGCAACGCCGATGAGCAGCACAGGACATCGACTACGGTGCGTGAGTGATCGACATGCGCAGGGTCACCGCCCGTGTGAATCTGGTCGGGCCAGATCCCCTCACCCCCCACGGGAGTGAACCCACATGGGTATGAAGGACCAGTTCCAGGAGAAGACCGAGCAGTTCAAGGCGCAGGCCAAGCAGCGGGCGCAGCAGGGTCAGCAGGGCCGGCAGCAGGGTCAGCCGGGTCAGCCGGGCCGGGAGCAGCAGGACCGTCGTCGTCATGAGGACGAGATGGACCCGCAGCGCCGGGAGTCCGAGGAGCGGTTCGACCGTGACTACGACGTGTAAGGGTTGGCTTTAGCCGACGTGAGTGGGGCGCCCTCTGTTTGATGGGCGCCCCGCTTTCGTGTGGGGGTAAGGGGGCGTGTTGTTCGGGGGTAGGCCCAGCCCTTCTCAAGAGCGGGGCGGGAGTTTCGGCCGTGACCTGTCCGGGACGTGGGAGTAGTCCGGCGGTGTCGCCGGGGTGTTGGTGTCCAGGAGGTCCAGGGCCAGCCGTACCGCGTCGTCGAGTTGGGCGTAGCGGCCCTCTGCCCAGTCCAGGGGGGTGCGGAGGGCCTCCAGGTCGGGGGTGACGCCCTTGTTCTCCACGGACCAGCCGTACGCGTCGAACCAGGCCGCGTTCATCGGGACCGTGATCACCGTGCCGTCGCCGAGGCGGTGGCGGCCGGTCATGCCGACCACGCCGCCCCAGGTGCGCTGGCCGACCACCGGGCCCAGCTTGAGGAGTTTGAAGGCGGCCGTGATCATGTCGCCGTCGGAGCTGGTCGCCTCGTCCGCGAGGGCCACCACCGGGCCGCGCGGGGCGTTGGAGGTGTACGACACCGGCTGGGCGTCGCGGGTGAGGTCCCAGCCGAGGATGGTGCGGGTCAGCTTCTCGATGACCAGCTCGCTGATGTGGCCGCCCGCGTTGCCGCGTACGTCGACGATGAGGGCCGGGCGGGACACCTCCATGCGCAGGTCGCGGTTGAACTGCGCCCAGCCGGAGCCGCCCATGTCGGGGATGTGCAGATAGCCGCACCGGCCGCCGCTCAACTCGCGTACGACCTCGCGGCGTTTGGCCACCCAGTCCTGGTAGCGCAGGGGGCGTTCGTCGATGAGGGGGACGACGGCGACCCTGCGGGGCGGGCCCTCGGCGTCCCCGGCGGGTCGGAACGTCAGCTCCACCGTCGTACCGCCCGCGCCCGCGAGCAGCGGGTACGGGCCCGCCACCGGGTCGACCGGGCGGCCGTCGACGTGGGTGAGGACGGCGCCGTCGCGGATGCCGGTGCCGGCCAGGGGGCTGCGGGCCCGGGAGTCGGAGGAGTCGCCGGGCAGGATGCGCTTGACCGTCCAGCCTCCGTCGCGGTGCACGAAGTTGGCGCCGAGCAGGCCCTGGGGGCGGCGGTAGTGCGGGGGGCCCTCGTTGCGGCGGGCGGGGGTGACATAGGCGTGGGAGGTGCCGAGTTCGCCGAGGACCTCCCGCAGCAGGTCGGCGAACTCGTCGGGGGAGGCGACGCGTTCGACCAGCGGGCGGTACTGGGCGAGGACCGCCTCCCAGTCGATGCCGCACATGCCGGGGTCCCAGAAGTAGGCGCGGATCAGCCGGCCGGCCTCCTCGTACGCCCCGCGCCACTCGGCGGGCGGGTCGACCTCGTGCAGGATGCGCCTGAGGTCGATCCAGACCGTGGAGTCGCTGTCGCCCGCCTCGGTGGCGGGCACCGCGCGCAGATCGCCCTCGTCGGCCACGACCAGGCGGGTGCCGTCGCCGCTCACCGCGAACAAGTCCAGGTGCTGGACGAGTTCGGACTTCTTCGCCTTGGTGAGGGTGAAGTACTCCAGCGTCGGCCGGCCGCTGGTGTCGTCCGGGTTGGCGAAGGTCTCGCCGAGCGCGCCCGAGATGGGCCAGCGCAGCCACACCAGCCCGCCGCCCGCGACCGGGCGCAGCGCCGAGTACTTGGACGCGGCGACCGGGAACGGCGTGACCCTGCTCTCCAGCCCCTCGACCTCGACGGTCACCGCGCCGCTCTCCTCGCCCTCGTCGTTCGTCTCCACCGGGTCGAGTCCCCCGGCGGCCGGACGGCCCTCGGGGTTCAGCGCGAAGGGGGAGGGAGTCGCCGACGACAGCGGCACCAGGTACGGGCGGCAGCCCAGCGGGAAGGACAGGTCGCCTGTGTGCACGTCGTACACCGGGTCGAAGCCGCGCCAGGACAGGAAGGCGAGATAGCGGCCGTCCCGGGTGAAGACGGGGTTCTCGTCCTCGAAGCGGCCGTCGGTGACGTCGACGATCAACCGGTCCTTGATGCGGGCCAGTTTGATCTGCCGCAGCGAGCGGCCGATGCCGGGGTGCGACCAGGTGAGCCAGGTGCCGTCCGGGGAGAACGCCAGGTCCCGCACGGGGCCGTTGACGGATCGGATCAGCTCGGTGACCTCGCCGTCCCCTTCTTCGTCGGTGCCGACCAGCAACAGCCGCCCGTCGTGCGAGGCGACCGCCAGCCGTTCGCCCTCGGGGTCGCCCACCAGCTCCAGCACGCGGCCCAGCGCGCCGGAGGCCAGCCGCCGGGGAGCGCGCTGCCCGCTCGCCCTCGGCAGCGAGGCGATCTCGATGGCGTCCTCACCCTCGGCGTCCGTCACATACGCCACCTGCCCGCTCGCGCCGAGCATCTCCGGCAGCCGGACCCGTACGCCGGGGACGTCGACGAGGGTGCGGGCGGGGCCGTCGCGGTGGGTGAGCCAGTACAGGCTGCCGCGGACGACGACGGCGCTGGCCCGGCCGGTCTCGTCGACCGAGATGCCGTCCAGGTGCTGGGCCGCCGGCACCTGGTAGGGGCGCCGCCCGGCCCGGGGCCCGCTCAGCCGTACCTCCAGCTTGCGCGGCACTGAGTCGGGGGACAGGTCGTCGACGATCCACAGGTCGCCGGCGCACTGGTAGACGACGCGGCGGCCGTCGGTGGAGGCGGCGCGGGCGTAGAAGGCGTCGTGGTCGGTGTGCCGGCGCAGGTCGGAGCCGTCGTACGCGCAGGAGTAGAGGTTGCCGACGCCCTCGTGGTCGGAGAGGAAGGCGATCCGCCCGTCGACGAACATCGGGGACTCCAGATGCCCGTCGATGCCCTCCAGCAGCCGGTGCCCGTGCAGCCAGAGCCTGCCCATGGCGCCGCCCCGGTAGCGCTTCCAGGAGGCGGGTTCGTGCGGCGGGGTGCCGGTGAGCAGCAGGGTCTTGCGCTCGCCGTCGAGGTCGGCGACCTGGATGTCGGTGACCGGGCCCCAGGGCAGCTTGCGGCCGGGGCTGCCGTCGCAGGTGAGCTTGTAGGCCCCGGTGAAGTGGGAGAAGGGCTCGCCGTGGGAGGTGACGGCGAGGATCTCGGCATGGCCGTCGCCGTCGGGGGGTGCCCAGCCGCGGACGAGGGTGTCGGTGCTGCCCCAGTAGGTCAGCCGGCGGCCCGGACCGCCGTCCACCGGCACCACATGGACCTCGGGGTCGAGGCTGCGCCAGCTGGTGTAGGCGATGTGCCGGCCGTCGGGGGAGAAGCGGGGCGGGCCGAGCTTGGTGCGGTCGACGGTGAGCCGCCAGGCCCGGCCGTCGCCGTCGAGCGGGGCGAGCCAGAGGTCGTCCTCGGTCACGAAGCACAGCAGGTCGTCGTTGAGATGCGGCAGGCGCAGATAGCTCACCTCCCCATGCTTTTCCGGGCGGGGGAGGCGGGCAACTCGTGCTTGTACGTGACCCAGCCCACGTACGAAACGGTTTCGTTTCCTTAAGGGTGGGGGTACCTTTGTGGTGTACGAAACCGTGTCGTTCCCGAGAGGGGGGCGGCACGGCGAGGACCGGAGCTGAAAGGTGAGCGGGATGACAGACGTCGTGACACCGCGGCGCAGCCGGATCACCCCCGAGCGCGAGGCCGAGCTGTACGGGGCCGTGCTCGAACTGCTCCGGGAGGTCGGCTACGACGCCCTCACCATGGACGCCGTGGCCGCCCGCACCCGCTCCAGCAAGGCCACCCTCTACCGCCAGTGGGGCGGCAAGGCCGAGCTGGTGGTGAAGGCGATGCGCAGCCAGAAGCCGGGCGGCCTCGCGGACATCGACACCGGATCGCTGCGGGGCGACCTGCACGCGATCGTCGCCCGCGAGGACGACTGCGCCATGGAACAGAACGCCGCGCTGATGCGGGCCCTGGCCATGGCGGTGCACATGAACCCCGATCTGCGCCAGGCGTTCAAGGAACTGCTGGTCGAACCGGAGATGGAGGAGTTCCGGCGGATCATCCGGCGGGCGGTCGACCGGGGCGAGGTCCGCTCCGACAACCCGGCGCTGGACTACATGGTGCACATGCTCGTCGGCGCCTTCGCCACCCGGACGCTGATCGACGATCTGCCGCCCACCCGGGCGTTCCTCACCTCGTACATCGACGCCGTGGTCCTCCCCGCCCTCGGCGTCTCCCCGCACTGACCGTCCCCCAGTCAGCCACCCCACGCACCTGACGTCACCGCTCTCGTCGTCGGGCTGATCGACCCTGCCCAGAAGAACCCACGACCTGACCGGGAGTACGCCCTCGTGGCCACTTTCCTCTACCGACTCGGCCGGTTCGCCTTCAGGCGACGGCACTTCGTAGCCCTGTTCTGGGTGGCGCTGCTGACGCTCGCGGGCGTCGGCGCGGCCGGCGCTCCCGCCGCCGGCACCACCTCCTTCTCCATCCCCGGCACCGAGGCCCAGAAGGCCTTCGACCTGCTGGAGGAACGCTTCCCCGGAGCCAGCGCCGACGGGGCCACCGCACGCGTCGTCTTCAAGGCACCCGACGGCGAGAAGATGACGGACGCCGAGAACAAGGCGACCGTCACCGAGACCGTCAAGGAGCTCTCCACCGGCTCCGAGGTCGCCACCGTCACCAACCCCTACCAGGGCGGCGGCGTCAGCCGGGACGGCACCATCGCCTACGCCTCGGTCAGCTACAAGGTCTCCGGCATGGAGCTGGAGGACTCCTCCCGCGAGGCCCTGGAAGGCGCCGCCGAGGACGCCCGTGACGCCGGGCTGACCGTGGAGATCGGCGGCGACGCCCTCCAGGCCATGCCGCACACCGGCGCCGCCGAGATCATCGGCATAGGCATCGCCGCGGTCGTCCTGGTCATCACCTTCGGCTCGCTGCTCGCCGCCGGGCTGCCGCTGCTCACCGCGATCATCGGGGTCGGCATCGGCGTCGCGAGCATCACCGCGCTGGCCTCCACCCTCGACCTCGGGTCCACCACCTCGACCCTGGCGACGATGATCGGCCTCGCGGTCGGCATCGACTACGCGCTGTTCGTCGTCTCCCGCTACCGCGCGGAGCTGGCCGAGGGCCGCGAGCGCGAGGAGGCGGCGGGACGGGCCGTCGGCACGGCGGGTTCCGCCGTGGTCTTCGCCGGCCTCACCGTCGTCATCGCCCTGGTCGGCCTGTCCGTCGTCAACATCCCGATGCTGACGAAGATGGGCATCGCCGCGGCGGGCACCGTCGCCATCGCCGTCCTGATCGCCCTCACCATGATCCCGGCGCTGCTCGGCTACGCGGGCCGCAGGGTCCGCCCGGCGGGCCAGAAGAGCAAGCTGCTCGGCGGTGGCCGCGCCGCGAAGGACCCGGCGAAGCCTCAGCGCCCGAACATGGGCACCCGCTGGGCCAGCTTCGTCGTACGCCGCCCCGTGGCCGTGCTCCTGCTCGGCGTCCTCGGCCTCGGCGCCGCGGCGATCCCGGCGTCCTCCTTGGAACTGGGCCTGCCCGACGACGGCTCCCAGCCCACCTCCACCACACAGCGCCGCGCCTACGACCTGCTCTCCGAGGGCTTCGGCCCCGGCTTCAACGGCCCGCTGATGGTCGTCGTCGACGCGAAGGACAGCGACGACCCGCAGGCGGTCTTCGGGCAGACGGGCGAGGACATCAAGGGCCTCGACAACGTGGTGACGGTGACCCCGGCCCAGCCCAACAAGGCCGGCGACACGGCGACGATCACCGTCATCCCGGACGCCAAGCCGTCCTCGGTGACGACCGAGGAACTGGTGCACGACATCCGTGACGCGGGAGCGGACATCAAGACCGACTCCGACGCGGAGGTCCTGGTCACCGGTGCCACGGCGATGAACATCGACGTGTCGCAGAAGCTCAACGACGCGCTGGTGCCGTACCTGATCCTGGTCGTCGGCCTGGCCTTCCTCCTCCTGATCGTGGTCTTCCGCTCGATCCTCGTCCCGCTGAAGGCGGCCCTCGGCTTCCTGCTCTCCGTGCTGGCGGCGCTCGGCGCGGTGGTCGCGGTCTTCCAGTGGGGCTGGCTGTCCGGCCTGATGGGCGTGGAGGAGACCGGCCCGGTCATGTCGATGATGCCGATCTTCATGGTCGGCGTGGTCTTCGGACTCGCCATGGACTACGAGGTGTTCCTCGTGACCCGGATGCGCGAGGCCTACGTCCATGGCGAGAAGCCCAGCCAGGCCGTGGTGACCGGCTTCAAGTACGGCGCCCGGGTGGTGACGGCCGCGGCGGTCATCATGATCGCGGTGTTCTCCGGCTTCATCGGCTCCAGCGAGTCGATGGTCAAGATGATCGGCTTCGGCCTCGCGGTCGCCGTCCTCTTCGACGCGTTCATCGTCCGCATGGCCATCGTCCCGGCGGTCCTGGCCCTGCTCGGCAAGAAGGCCTGGTGGCTGCCGAGGTGGCTGGACCGGGTGCTGCCCAACGTGGACGTGGAGGGCGAGGGCCTGCGCACGGCGTCCGACGCGGGCCGGAACACCGACTCCGACCCGGACGAGGACCGGGAACTGGCCCGGGTGTGACACCCGGATAGCGAGACCAGCCGGTGAGGGCTCCGTGGGGACGGGGCGCCCTCACCGGCTTGCAGAGGGACTGCGATGGCTTCCCGCGTCATGTGTCGTAGACCGTGGAGCGATGCCCGACGTGAACGACCCAGACCACCAGTTCGCCGTTGTCGATCGTGTAGATGACGCGGTAATCGCCGACGCGGAGTCGCCGCCGGTCCGGCTGCGATACAAGCGCGGTGGTGTTGAAGCCGAGCGGGTCGGTCTCCAGTTCTGTGAGCTTGATCAGGATGCGGAGTGCCATGTCCCGGGGAATCTTGCGAAGCTCCGCGCGAGCCTCCGGCCGGAAGACGGTGCGGTACGACCTACTCACCGCGCTCCAGCGTCTCCCTCATGACGTCCTCGATCGGGATGCCGGCTGCCGGATTCGCCATGCGTTCGTCGATGATCCGGTTGATCTCGCGTTCTTCCCATTCCTGGTACTTGCGCAGGACATCGATGGACACCACGGCGGCCACCTGCTTGCCACGCCGCGTGATGACCGTAGGCGTGTCGTCGCGGTCGGCCCGCTCGACCACCTCGGCCAAGTGGGCACGCACGTCACGGATGGACTCTATGGGCATCTGAGTCATGCACCGAGAGTACATCATGTCTCATGTGTACACATGAGGCTGCGTACCTTTAGCTCGGCCCAGACGGTTTTGCGTGGGTATGGTCCTGGGGCCGTGCCCCAGCGTTTGGCGAGGGCGTCTACGAGCAGGAGGCCCCGGCCGGACTCGGTGTCGGGTGGGGCGGTGTGGTCGATCGCGGGCAGGCGGTCGCCCCGTGTGTCTGTGACCTCGATACGGAGGGTGCCGGCGACGACGTAGAGCGTCAGCCGGAAGTCACGTCCGGCCACACGGCCGTGCGTCGCCGCGTTGACGGCCAGCTCGGCGACGATCAGCTCCGCCGGGTCCAACGGGAGCCCCCAGCTGCGCAGTTGCTCCCTGGCGAGCAGCCGGGCCAGGCGGGCGCCGCGCGGCGTGGGTGACAGCAGCACGGTGAAGTTGCGGATGGTGTGGGTGAGTTCATTTTCAGGGGCACTCAAATCGCCGTTCACGTCACTCAGCGTGCAGTGTTCGGCTTCTCTGGGTGAGTGATCGCTCCTGTGCGTCGCGGGACTGTCCCGGCTTTGTCTCGTGCTGTCTCGGCTGTCCCGGGAGTTGGAACGGGTACGACTGCGCGGTGGAGGGTGGGCATGAACGAGGTCGCGGACGAGGCCGGTTGGGACGTCGAACCCGGGGACGAGATCGAGCCGTTGGTCCAGGCGGTGGGCCGCCTGCTGAAGGTGTGCCGCGAGGCGGCGGGGATGCGCTGCGCCGAGTTCGGGGAGGTCATGGGCTACGGCGAGGACATGATCCGCAAGATCGAGCGGGGGCAGCGGATTCCGAGGCCGGAGTTTTTGGATCGGGCGGATGATGTGTTGGGGGCGCAGGGGCACCTCAAGGCCTTCAAGCGGGACATGGAGAAGGCTCGCTATCCGAAGAAGGTCCGGGAACTGGCGGATCTGGAGGGGCGTGCGATCGAGCTGTTGATGTACGGCAACCACAACATGCACGGTCTGTTGCAGACCGAGGAGTACATGCGGGCGCTGCTCGCGACATGGCGTCCCGCGTACTCCTCCGACGAGTTCGAGCGAATGGTGGCGGGGCGCATGGCTCGGAAGTGCATCTTCAGCCGGTCTCCAGCACCGGAACTCAGCTTCGTGCAAGAAGAGGTGACGCTGCGGCGGCCCATCGGGGGCACAATGGTGTTGCGTCGACAGCTCGAACACCTGTTGGAGGTGGCCCGGTTGCCGTTCGTGGAGCTTCAGGTGATGCCTACATCCCGGGCGAACCATCCGGGTACGGGGGGACAGATTCAGGTACTGAAGTTCGGCGACGGCACCGCAGTGGGGCGTACCGACGGTGACTTCGGCGGCCGTCCTGTCTCTAATCCGAGGCAGCTCCGGCTTCTTGACCTGCGGTATGGCATCATCCGGGCTCAGGCGCTCACGCCAGAGGAGTCTCTGGCCTTCATCGAGCAAGTACTGGGAGAACTATGAGCACCCCGGAACTCCACTGGTTCAAGAGCAGCTACAGCGACAGCAGTAACGGCAACGACTGCGTCGAAGTGGCCAGCACCCCCGCCACCATCCACATCCGCGACTCCAAGCGCCCCGACTCCTCACACCTCACCGTCGCTCGCACCACGTGGGCCGACTTCCTCCCGTACGTCACGAAGTGACCGCGGGCGGACCGACGTGTGCCTGGTAAACGAGGTCGCTTGTAACGTACATGCGCCGCTACCGTGCCCTTCATGAGCGTGAGCAATGGCAGCACCGACGTCCATCCCCGTTTCGCCGAGGCGCTCGAGGCGCTGGGCCTCGGGGACGTGATTCCGCTGGTCCGCCGGTTCCCCGACGCGACCCGTACCGCCGCCGAGGCAGCAGCCGCGATCGGGTGTGAGCTGAGCCAGATCTGCAAGTCACTGATCTTCGCGGCGGACGGCGTACCCGTTCTCGTTCTCATGGACGGGGCCTCGCGCGTCGATGTCGAGCGGGTCCGGCAGGAGCTCGGCGCCAAGAAGGTCACCCGGGCCAAGGCCGACGTCGTACGCGAGACCACGGGGTACGCCATCGGCGGCGTACCTCCCTTCGGTCACCGCACAACCACCCGCGTCATCGCCGACCGTTCCCTCCTCGACCACGAGACCGTCTGGGCCGCGGCCGGTACCCCCTACGCTGTCTTTCCCATGGACCCCAAGTCCCTGATCGCCCACGCGGGCGGCACCCTGGTGGATGTGCGCGAGCGCTCCTCGTGACCCCGCTGGTCACAGCGGCCGTCCTCCTCGCCGCCGTCACCCACGCCGGCTGGAACGCCCTCGCGCACCGCATCACCGACAAGCTCGCCGGGTTCGCGCTGATCTCCGGCGGCGGTCTGCTCATCGGGCTGGCCCTGACGCCGTTCGTGCCGTTCCCGGCGGGCGGCGCCTGGCCGTATCTGTTCGGCTCGGCCGCCATCCATATCGGGTACTACGCGCTGCTGATGCGGTCCTTCGAACTGGGCGACTTCGGTCAGGCCTATCCCATCGCCCGGGGCAGCGCGCCCCTGGTCGTCGCGGTGCTCGCCGCCGTGTTCGCGCACGAGGTGCCCGACGGCTGGGCCGCCGCCGGGATCGTCGTCTCCTGCGCGGGCCTGAGCGGCGTCGCCCTGTGGGGGATGCGCGGGCACCGGCCCCACTGGGCCGCGATCGGCGCGGCCCTGGCGACCGGGCTCACCATCGCCGCGTACACCGTCGTCGATGGACTGGGCGTGCGCGCCTCCGGGTCCTCCCTCGGCTATATCGCCTGGCTGATGACCGTCCAGGGCACGATCATCCCGGCGTACGTGCTGTGGCGCCGGCGTGGCGGAGCCGTGGACCTGCTCCGGCCTCACGCCCGCCTCGGGCTCCTCGGCGCCGTCCTCTCCGTCGCGGCGTACGCCCTCGTGCTGTGGGCCCAGACCCGTGCCGCCCTCGCGCCGATCGCTGCGCTGCGCGAGTCGTCGATCATCGTCGGAGCCGCGATCGGGGCGCTGTTCTTCAAGGAGCGGTTCGGTGCTCCGCGGATCGCGGCGGCCGGGCTGCTGGTCGTCGGGATCGGGCTGATACTGCACGCCGGATGACGCGGCCAGAATGTCCTTTTTGCCGTGCACGGCGGGTGCGGGGTCCCGGGGGTGGGGGCACCCTGGAAGTAGGTCTTCCGGAGGTGATCGTCATGATGCACACCGCTGTGGGATGGCATGTCGAGCTGGAGTTCATGGAGGACGACACGCACACGCGCGCGGTCGCGATGGTGCGCTTGCCCGACGGCACCGAGGTCCGGGCACACGGACACGCGACGCGGCACCACACGGACGCGAATCAGCCCAGGGTCGGGGAGGAGGTCGCCGGGGCCCGGGCATTGAACGAACTGGCGATGCAGTTGCTCACCAAGGCGCACGACGAGATCGACCAGGCGTCGGGGCGGATCTCCCACCCGATCCACGTCTGACACTCAGCGGCTGCCGAGCGCGCCCCGCACCGCCCGCACCAGCGCCTGCGCCCGCGGATCCGCCGTCACCGTTTTGCGGAAGCCGTTGGTGACATAGCCGAAGGCGATGCCCGACTCCGGGTCGGCGAAGCCGAGGGAGCCGCCGCGGCCCGGGTGGCCGAAGGAGCCCGGGGCGAGGAACGGCGAGGCGCTGCCGTGCAGCATGTAGCCGAGGCCGAAGCGGGTGCCGACGATCAGGACCCGGTCCGGGCCTGCCGACTCCTCGGCGCGGGCGAGGTCGACGGTGGTCGCGTCGAGGAGGCGTACGCCGTCGACCGGCCCGATCAGCGACGCGTAGAAGCGGGCCAGTCCGTCCGCCGTCGCGATGCCGTTGGCAGCGGGCAGGGCGGCCGCGCGGAACGCCGGGTCGTTCTGGTCGGGGAACGGGGTGATCGCGGCGAAGGCCCGGCGGGTGAGGGAGCCCGGGTCGTCGTAGGCGTCGGTCACCGAGCGCTTCGGACGGGCGCGGAGCACCCCGGCGGGTTCCGGGCCGTCCACGCGGCCGACCCGTCCGACCCGGTGGGTCTGCGCGTCCGGCAGCCCGACCCACAGGTCCAGGCCCAGCGGGGCGACGATCTCGTCCGCGATCCACTCGCCGGAGCCCCGGCCGCCCGTCACGCGCCGGACCAGTTCGTCGACCAGCCAGCCGTAGGTGAGCGCGTGATAGCCGTGGTCCGTGCCCGGCTCCCACACGGGTGCCTGGGCGGCGACCGCCTCGGCGGCGCGCTGGGGGTCGGCGGCCTCCTCGGGGGTCAGTGGGCGGTCGAGCACCGGCAGCCCGGCCCGGTGGTTCAGGACGTGCCGGACCAGCACCTTCTCCTTGCCCTGCGCCTTGAACTCGGGCCAGTAGTGGCCGACCGGCGCGTCCAGGTCCAGTTCGCCGCGCTGGTGCAGCATGAGCAGGACGGCGGCGGCGACGCCCTTGGTCGCCGAGCGCACCACCTGGGCGGTGTCCCGCCGCCACGGCTCGCTGCCGTCGACGTCCTTCGCCCCGGCCCACAGATCGACGACCCTGACCCCGTCCCGGTACACGGCGACCGCCGCGCCCCGCTCGCCGAGCGCCTGGAAGTTCCGTACGAACGCCTCCCGAACGGGTTCAAAACCCTCGGCCACTGTGCCGTGCACGTCCACCACGTCCGTAGGCCCCTTCCGATGCGATCCGACAGCCGCCTGTGACAGTGGGTACAACGGCCCCCGTTCGCCTGCGATTCCTGGGTCGCGCTAGCCCAGCACAATCGTTACGTCGATGTTGCCGCGCGTGGCGTTGGAGTACGGGCACACCTCGTGGGCCGCGTCCACGAGCTTCGCGGCGAGGTCCGCGTCGAGCACCGGCAGGGAGACGCTCAGGGCGACCGCGAGGCCGTAGCCGCGCTGCTTGTTGGGGCCGATGCCGACCTTCGCGGCGACCGTCGAGCCGGTGAGGTCGTAGCCGGCGCGGTTGCCGACCAGGATCAGGGCGTTGTGGAAGCAGGAGCTGAAGCCCGCAGCGAAGAGCTGTTCCGGGTTGGTGCCGTTGCCGTCGCCGCCCAGCTCGGGCGGCATCGCGACCTTCAGGTCGAGCTGTCCGTCCTGGCTGGTGACATAGCCGTCCCGGCCGCCGTGCGCGGTGGCCTCGGCGACATACATGATCTTCGTCGGGCGGGTGTCGGTGGCGGTGCCGTCCGTCATGGCTGGCCTTCCCCGGGTCAAGTGTGCGCTACTACATCGCGCACAAGGTACTGGCCAGTAATGCGTCACGGTCCACCAGGGGGTGGCTACCGTGGGTAAACCAAGTGATTCAGCGGGCGCGTTCCGCCGCCGCCTCCGCGCGCCGGGCCAGTTGCCACAGCTCCTCCCGCAGCCGGGCGACCTCGGCGCCCTCCAGCTCGGTCGCCGCGAGCAGCGCGCCCGGGACCCGGGCCGCCCGCTCCCGCAGCTCCTCGGCGCGTCCCGTCGGCGCGATCAGCACCGAGCGCTCGTCGTGCGCCGCGCGCTCCCGGCGTACGAGCCCCGCGCCCTCCAGGCGTTTCAGCAGCGGCGACACCGTGCCGTAGTCGAGGTGCAGCGCGGCGGCCAGCTCCTTGACCGCCGTCTCGCCGCGCTCCCACAGCACCAGCAGCACCAGGTACTGCGGATAGGTCAGGCCCAGCTCGTCGAGGAGCGGGCGGTACGCGGCCGTCACCGCGCGCTGGGCGGCGTACAGCGCGAAGCACAGCTGCTGGTCCAGGATCAGCGAGCCCTCGGTCTCCTCGTTCGTCACGCGCCCATTGTTCACGGACACCGGGTCACGAACGCCCGGAGGGCGCCGGCACCGAGCGCGGGTCGAAGCCGAACGGCAGTTCCAGGCGGTGGGCGCGCATCAGCTCGTCGTCGGCCAGCAGATCCGCCGTGGGGCCGTCCGCCGCGATCGTGCCGTCGCTGAGGATCAGCGAGCGTGGGCACAGTTCGAGGGCGTAGGGCAGGTCGTGCGTGACCATCAGGACCGTGACGTCCAGGGAGCGCAGGATGTCGGCCAGTTCGCGGCGGGAGGCCGGATCCAGGTTGGACGACGGCTCGTCCAGGACCAGGATCTCCGGCTCCATCGCGAGCACCGTCGCCACGGCCACCCGGCGCCGCTGGCCGAAGGAAAGGTGGTGCGGGGGGCGGTCCTTGAACTCCCGCATGCCGACCAGGTCCAGCGCCCGGTCCACCCGTTCCTCCAGCTCGGGCCCCTTCATCCCGGCCGCCGCCGGACCGAACGCCACGTCCTCGCGCACCGTCGGCATGAACAGCTGGTCGTCGGGGTCCTGGAAGACGATGCCGACCCGGCGCCGGATCTCCGCCATGTGCCGCTTGCCCACGGGCAGCCCGGCCACCTTCACCGTGCCCGCGCCGCCGGTGAGGATGCCGTTGAGGTGCAGCACCAGCGTGGTCTTCCCGGCTCCGTTCGGACCGAGCAGCGCGACCCGCTCGCCGCGCGCGATCGAGAAGTCCACGCCGAACAGGGCCTGATGCCCGTCGGGATAGGCGAAGGCGAGGCCCGAGACCTCGAGCGAAGCAGTACTCACAGCACCCATCCCAGCAGACAGACGACAAGGGCGGCAGCGGGGAGGGTGAACGCGTACGACCACTGCGCCCGGGAGGCGGTCGCCTCGTCGATCACCGGCATGGCACCCGCGTAACCGCGGCTCACCATCGCCAGGTGCACCCGCTCGCCGCGCTCGTAGGAGCGGATGAACAGCGCGCCCGCCGACTTCGCGAGCACACCCCAGTGCTTCACCCCGCTCGCCTCGAAGCCCCGCGACTCCCGGGCGATCCGCATGCGCCGCATCTCGTCGGTGATGACATCGCCGTAGCGGATCATGAACGAGGCGATCTGCACCAGCAGCGGCGGCAGCTTCAGGCGTTGCAAGCCGAGCAGCAGCTCCCGCAGTTCGGTCGTGGCCGCGAGCAGGACGGAGGCGGCGACGCCCAGGGTGCCCTTGGCCAGCACGTTCCAGGCGCCCCACAGGCCGCTCTCGCTCAGCGACAGCCCGAGCACGTCGATCCGCTCGCCCTCCGCCACGAACGGCAGCAGCACCGCGAACGCGACGAACGGCACCTCGATCAGCAGCCGCTTCAGCAGGAAACCCGCCGGGACGCGGGCCGCGTACGCGACGAGGCCGAGCAGCCCGGCGTACACCGCGAACGCCCACATCGCCTCGCGCGGCGTCGACACCACGACGACCACGAAGGCGAACACCGCGGCGAGCTTGGTGTGCGGCGGCAGCGCGTGCACGGGGGAGTGCCCGTGCCGGTACAGCCGGTGGGCGTGCCCGGCTCCCATGTCAGACGGGCGTGTTCGTGTTCGCCGGGGAGGTCGCGTCCGAGCTGCCCTCGCCGGTCCGGCGCCTGCGCACCGCCCAGAACACGCCGGTGCCCGCGACGACCGTGACACCGACGCCGATCACACCCGCGAGTCCGCCGGACAGGCGGGCGTTGTCGACGTCCTTGACGCCGTAGTCGGCGAGCGGGGAGTCGGCGTACGCGTGCTCCTCGGCCTTCTTGTCCATGCCGTGGTCGGTGGCGACCTTCTCCAGGCCGTCCGGGTTCGCGGAGGCGTAGAAGCTGACGAAACCGGCGAGGACCAGGGAGGTCACCAGGCCGGCGATCCACACCGTGCGCGGGGAACGGGCGGCGGCCGGGGCGGGTGCCGCCGGCTCCGGCTCGGCGTCCGGGGCCGCGTCCGGGGCGTCGACCAGCTCGCCGTTCACCCGCAGCTTGAGCCTCTGCTTCAGCCCGCGCGCCCCGTGCACCAGGTCCGGGCGTACGGCGATGACGGCGCCCACGGTCAGGGCCGTGATCACGGCCTCGCCGATGCCGATGAGCACGTGCACGCCCACCATGGCGGTGGCGACCTTGCCGATCGAGACGTCCGTCGTGCCGCCGATCGCGTAGAGCAGGGTGAAGACGACCGCGGAGGCCGGGACCGAGACCAGGGCGGCGACGAACGACGCGGCGGTCACCGAACGGCGGGTGCGCGGCAGCACCTTCACCAGCCCGCGGAACAGGGCGTACGCGACGATCGCCGTCGTGATCGCCATGGTCGTGATGTTCACGCCGAGCGCGGTCAGACCGCCGTCGGCGAAGAGGATCGCCTGCATCAGCAGGACGACGGAGACACAGAGGACCCCCGTGTAGGGGCCGACGAGTATCGCGGCGAGCGCGCCGCCGAGCAGATGGCCGCTGGTCCCCGCCGCGACGGGGAAGTTCAGCATCTGCACGGCGAAGATGAACGCCGCCACGAGTCCGGCCAGCGGGGCCGTGCGCTCGTCGAGCTCACGGCGCGCGCCGCGCAGGCTCACGGCGATGGCGCCGGCGGCGACGACTCCGGCCGCGGCGGAGATGGGGGCGTCGATGAATCCGTCAGGTGCGTGCACGAGTTCGATGATGAGGGCATGTGCAAGCCACTTGCAACAGCGAGCGCCTTGTCGTATCGCACATGTGATATGCCCACCGAAAGCCTTCCGTCACCGGGAGGCGGAATCCGGGGATTGTGCGACGCTGGACAGGGGGCGCAAGGACAGCTTCCGCGGGGGTGGCGCACCGTAAAGGGGCCGACCGATGTCCGTGATCGAGCAGTACGCACGCGCCCATGTCATCAGCGACGCCCCGCCGGAGGACGACCGGCCCGTGCGCGTCGTCCTGCGGTACGACCCCGAGCGGGATCCCCGCTGTGTCCGGGTCGGGCTGCCGGGAGCCGGGGCGCGCGAGTGGACCGTCGACCGTGAGCTGCTGGAGCGGGGCCTCACCGCGCCCGCCGGCAGCGGCGAGGTGCGGGTGTGGCCGTGCGGCCGGGTCCAGGCCGTGCTGGAGTTCCACACCGCGCAGGGCGTGTCCGTGGTGCAGTTCGAGACGAAGGCCCTGACCCGGTTCCTGCGCCGGACGTACGTCGCGGCGGCGGAACCGGTGCCGCACTGAGAAACGGGTCCGCTCAGCCAGACCCGGGCTCTGCTCGGCGCCGGTGCCGCACTGACCGTCGGCGTCCTCAGCCGCCGCTCTTCAGCAGCGACGCCACGATCGGGCCCGCCGTCGAGCCGCCGTGTCCGGCCGCCTGGACGACACCCGCCGCCGCGAGGTCGCCGTGGTACGCGGTGAACCAGCCGTTGGGCTTCTTCTGCCCGTCGACCTCCGCCGACCCGGTCTTGGCGCCGCTGTCGCCGCCCACCCCGGCCATCGCCTCCGCCGCCGTGCCGGCGGACGCGGTGTACGCCATGAGCTCGCGCAGCTGCGCCAGCGTGTCCGCCGACAGGGTGCGCGAGGCGGTCGCCAGCTTGCGCCCGTCGACGTCGGGCGAGACCAGGTAGGGCTGCCGGAACACCCCCGACTTCACGGTCGCGGCCACCGACGCCATGTTCAGCGGGTTCATCCGCACCCCGCCCTGCCCGATGAGGGACGCCGCCATCGGCGCCGCCGACTGCACCGGCACCGCCCCGTCGAAGGACGGGACGCCGATCTGCCAGTTGTTCCTCGCGAGCCCGAACACCTCCTGGGCCTGCTTGGTCAGGTCGTCGTTCTCCAGCTCGGGCGCCTGGCTGATGAAGGCGGTGTTGCAGGAGCGGGCGAAGCTCGCCTTGAACGTGCCGTTCTTGATCTCGAACTTGTCGTCGTTCTGGAACTTCCAGCCGCCGTAGCTGAAGTACTTCGGGCACGGGTGCTGCTTGTCCATCGAGGCGAGGCCCTTCTCGATCAGCAGCGAGGAGGTGATCACCTTCATCGTGGAGCCCGGCGCGAGGGAGCCCTGGAACGCGGTGTTGAAGCCGTGCGAGGAGTTCGCCACCGCGAGGATCTCGCCGGTCGACGGGCGCAGCACCACCACCGACGCCCGCTTCTTCTTCGCCACCTGCTCCTCGGCGGCAGCCTGCAGTGCGGGGTTCAGCGTGGTCTTCACCGTGCCGGGCGTGCCCTCGCTCAGCTCCACGAGGGTCTTGTCGCTGAGCTCGGCCTTCTTCGACGCCTCGCCGCGCACGATCCGCAGCTCCACGCCCGCCTCGCCGCCGGCCTTCTTGCCGTACTTCTCACGCAGCCCGTCGAGCACCGAGCCGAGCGAGGGGTACTTCGCGGTGGTCAGCTCGCCGCCGTCCCGGTCCAGCGCCTTCACCGGCGGAGTGCCGGACGCGCCGGTGACCAGCTTGTCGCCGTCCTTGAGCTCCGGGTGCACGACGGACGCCTTCCAGTCCACGCGCGGTTCGCCGTCCCCGGCCCGGCGGACGACGGTCAGCGCGCTGTCGTACGCCAGAGGCTCGCTGAGGTCCTCGTGCGTCACCGTGCCCTTCACGGCGAAGGGGACCTTGCCGCCGGAGGCCGTGCCCGGGGTGAGGGTGACATCCTCGACACGGGCGTCCTCGGCGTAGCTCTTGAGCAGCGCGGTGGCGGCCTTCGGGTCGTCGGTGGCGGCCGCGGCCTCGCTCACCTCGCCCTTCTGCCAGGCGGTGAGGAAGCGGCGGGCGGTGTCGGTGACCTCGGCCGCCGTGAGCGGGCCGCTCTTGACGTCCTTCGCCTGCTGCGCGGTCGACGTGCTGCGCGTGCCGTCCTCGGCGGCGGCACCGCCGCCGAACAGCGCGTAGGCGCCGAATCCGGCGCCCCCGACGACCACGGCGATCATCCCGCCGAGCACGGCGGGTCTCGTCTTCCGTCGCTCGGCGACGCGCCTTCTGTTCCCCACTGCCTCTGGTTCCTCCACACT
Source organism: Streptomyces sp. 15-116A (assembly GCF_025290915.1). GTDB lineage: Bacteria > Actinomycetota > Actinomycetes > Streptomycetales > Streptomycetaceae > Streptomyces. The sequence goes on from NZ_JAOCQE010000061.1 coordinate 23,948, forward strand.
CATCCGCCGGGCTCACGAGTCCCGGTGGCCGCCGACGTGTAGCCAACGACGGCCACCACCCTAGAGTCCCGGCCTGTGCGCGGCCTGTTCAGCCGCCTGCTCGTAGCACGGCTGCGACAATCGGCCCGGCCGCGTCGCCGCCGTGCCCGCCCTGCTGCACCATGGCCGCCGCCGCCACGTCACCCCGGAAGCCGGTGAACCAGCTGTCCGAGGTGGCGTTGCCGGTCACCTCCGCCGAGCCGGTCTTCGCACCGATGTCCCCGCCCAGCCCCGACATGGCCTGCGCGGCCGTGCCCTGGGTGGCCGTCAGCCGCATCATCTGCTTCAGCTGGGCGGCGGTGCTCGCCGGCAGGCCCTTCGCCTGGGCCAGCTGCCGGTCGTCGAGCTCCGGGGAGACGAGATACGGCTGGCGGAAGGTGCCGGTGATCGCGGTCGCCGTCACGGACGCCATGTTCAGCGGGTTCATCTGCACCTGCCCCTGCCCGATGGCACCCGCGGCACGGTCCGGGCCGCTCACCGCCGGAACGCTGCCGTCGAAGGAGGCGATGCCGGTCTTCCAGTCGCCTCGCCCGAGCCCGAACCGCTCCTCGGCCTCCTGCTTGAGCGAGGCGTCGGTGAGCGGCTTCTCGTCGATGAGCTTGATGAAGGCGGTGTTGCAGGACCGCAGGAAGCTGTTGGCGAGCGTGGCGTTGTCGTTCGGCTCCATGCCGGTGAGGTTCTTGAACGTCTGGCTCTGCCAGGTGGCCGTGGGCGGGCAGGGCGCCGGGTCGTTCATCGAGGCCACGCCGTTGTCGATGAGCATGGCCGCGGTGATGATCTTCATGGTGGAGCCGGGGGCGACCTTGCCCTGGAAGGCCGCGTTGAACCCGTCCTCGCGGTGGTTGGCCACCGCCAGCACCTCACCGGTGCTCGGCTTCACGGCCACCACCGACGACTCGGGGAACCGCTGCACCGCCTTCTCGGCCGCCGCCTGCACCCCGGCACTGAGCGTGGTCCGCAGCTTGCCCGCCTTGCCCTCGGCCAGGGTCAGCAGCGGGGTGTCAGGTGCCTGGTCGGCGTGCCGGACCACCAGCTCGACCCCCGGAGTGCCGCCCGCCTCGGCGCCGTAGCGCTCGCGCAGGGTGTCCAGGACGGGGCCGAGCGACGGGTACGTGTCCTTCGTCAGCACGGTTCCGTTGCGGTCGACGGCCTTGATCGGCGGCTTGGCGGACTCCTCGGTGACGAGGGTGTCGCCGTCCTTCAGCTCCGGGTGCACGACGGACGGCTGCCAGTCGACCAGCGCCCGCCCGGTGGTCTTACCCCGCACGACGGTCAGCTCACTGTCGTAGCTCAGCGGCTTGGAGGTGCCGTCGTGACTGACGGTGGCCTTCACACTGAACGGCACGGTCGTGCCGGTGGCCTTCCCCGGCGTGATCCGCACCTTCGAGATGCGCGCCTCTTCGCCGTACGCCGACAGCAGCGTCCCGGCGGCCTCGGCATTGTTGGTGAGCGCCGCCGCCTCCGTTGCCTGTCCCTTCTCCCAGGCCGCGAAGAACTTCCCGGTCGTCTCCGCGACCTCGTCCTTGTCCGGCGTCCCGGTCTTCGGCGCCGACGCGCTCGCACCGCTTCCCCCGTCGCCGCTCACCGCCGAGACGATGTTGTACGCGCCGTAGCCGGCCCCGCCGACCATCACCGCGAACACACCACCGACGACGGCGGCCTTGACCCCCTTGCCCATCGGGCGATCCCCTCCCCCGTCGAACTCCCACGTCGCCTGAACGTGTTCAGAAAGCCCGACGCGTGAGCACTGTACGGGGATGTGGTCTGGACCGGGGCGTCTGTTTCCGTTTGGTGGCCGAACGGAGATCCACGGTGGGGGCCCGAGGGTGGGGTGGCGCCACTTTGGCGTCAGGTGGCGTCAGGTGGCGTCAGAGTGTGCCTCGAGTGGCGTCCTGGGGCGGGTGACGCCGTGATCGCCCACGCTGGCGCCATGGTGTTGGTGCAGGTCAGGCGAGTGCTTGCGGGAGAAGGGTCGAGGTGTGCCCGCACCTGCCTTGCGTGTGGCGCCATTGTGGTGCCATGATGGCGTCATGGACCTCACCCCGTATGTCGACACCCTCCGCCGCGAACTCGCGGTGGCCGCCGAGGCCGGCGGCGACGAAGCCCGTGAGCTGGCCGAGCGGCTCACCGCTCCCCTGGAGTCGGCGACCCGGCTGACCCTGCTCAACGTGCTCTCCGCCGCGATGGACGAGATCACCCGCGAACTCGCCCCCGGCTCCGTCGACGTACGACTGCGCGGGCTCGACCCCGACTTCGTGGTGACACCGCCGCCCACCGACGCCGGTGACCTCGTGGAGCCGGTCGCACCCGTCGAGCCGCTCATGCCCCAGGTGCCCGCCGACGGCGACGAGGGCGGCACCGCCCGCGTCAACCTGCGACTGCCGGCCCACCTCAAGGCGCGCGCCGAGGAGGCCGCGAGCCGGGAGGGGCTGTCGGTCAACGCGTGGCTCGTGCGGGCGGTGTCGGCCGCGGTCGAGGGCGGCACCCGGCCGCGTACGGCGGAGAAGAGCAGGAATCTCGGACAGAGCTTCACCGGCTGGGTGCGCTGACCGCGCCCGCCGCTTCCTTTCCACCACGTCCCACCAGCGGGGACGACCCCAAGACTCAAGAGGACGGGACAGCCATGCCTACTTTCGAGACGCCCGGACCGATCTCGGTCACCGCGCACGTGGACGCCGGTTCCGTCCAGTTCACGGCCGGGGACCGCACCGACACCGTCGTCGAGGTGCGGCCCCGTGACCCCGAGAAGGCCCTCGACGTACGGGCGGCCGAGCAGACCGAGGTCACCTACGCGAGCGGCGTCCTGACGATCAGGACGCCCAAGCCCAGCCTGTTCGGCCTCGGCCGCAGCGGCATGGTCGACGTGACGGTCGACCTCCCCGCAGGGTCGCGCCTCGACGCCACCGGGGCGTGGGCCCATGTGCTCGGCGACGGCCGGCTCGGCGAGGTCGACGTGAAGACGTCGAGCGGCGACGTCCGCCTCGGCGCCACCGGTCCGCTGAGGCTGACCGCGACGCACGGCTCCATCACCGTGGACCGCGTCGAGGGCCCGGCCGAGATCACCACCAGCTCCGGCAGCCTGCGCGTCGGCCTCCTCGACGGCCCGGCCGTCCTGAAGAACTCGCACGGCACCATGATCGTCGGCACCGCGACCGGCGAACTGCGCGTCAACGGCGTCAACGGCGACATCGACATCGCGTGCGCCGAGGACTCGGTCACCGCCACCAACGTGCACGGGGCGCTCCGCGTGCGCGAAGTGGTCCGCGGCACCGTCCAGTTGGAGACGAACCACGGCGGCGTCGAGATCGGCGTCCGCGAGGGCACGGCCGCGTGGCTCGACGTCAGCTCGGGCCGCGGGCAGGTGCACAACACGCTCGCCACGTCCGGGGCGCCGGGCGACGCCGAGGAGACCGTCAAGATCCGCGCCCGCACGCGCTACGGCAACATCGACATCCGCCGCGCCAGGGCCTGAGCGCCCCCTTCTTCCCCAACTCACCTCTCACTTCAGCCTTCGAATGGAGGGCGCCATGCCTTCATCTGTCATGCCCACATCCAGGACCGGGGACGGTGCCGGCCCCACGACCCCGCTCGCCATCTCGGCCCTCGGCCTGCGCAAGTCCTACGGCGACAAGCTCGTCCTCGACGGCATCGACCTGCGCATCCCGGCGGGATCGGTGTTCGCGCTGCTCGGCCCGAACGGGGCGGGCAAGACGACGGCGGTGAAGATCCTCTCGACTCTGATCACCGCGGACGGCGGTCAGGCGCAGGTCGCCGGCCACGACCTGGCCCGCGAGGCTCAGGCGGTCCGCGCGGCGATCGGGGTCACCGGTCAGTTCTCCGCGGTGGACGGTCTGATCACGGGCGAGGAGAACATGCTCCTGATGGCCGACCTGCACCACCTCTCCCGGGCGGAGGGCCGCCGGGTGACGGCCGAGCTGCTGGAGCGTTTCGACCTGGTGGACGCGGCGAAGAAGCCGGCCTCGACGTACTCGGGGGGCATGAAGCGGCGCCTGGACATCGCGATGACGCTGGTCGGCAGTCCGCGGATCATCTTCCTGGACGAGCCGACGACCGGCCTGGATCCGCGCTCGCGGCACACCATGTGGGGCATCATCCGGGAGTTGGTGACCGGTGGGGTGACGGTGTTCCTCACTACCCAGTACCTGGAGGAGGCCGATGAACTGGCCGACCGTATCGCGGTGCTGAACGACGGGAAGATCGCCGCGGAGGGCACGGCGGACGAGCTGAAGCGGATGATCCCGGGCGGTCATGTGCGCCTGCGCTTCACGGACCCGGCGGCCTACC
>NZ_JAOCQE010000062.1 GCF_025290915.1 Streptomyces sp. 15-116A
GGCTGGGCGGTCACGGCGCCGGGGACCGCGGCGAGCGGGAAGCGGGGGTCGGTCAGGGCGAGGCGCAGGGCGTGCACATGGCCCACGAACCGGGCGTCGACCACGGCGACCCGCTCCGCCGAGGGCACCCCGGCGAGCAGCGTCTCGGCCTCGGCCGGGCCGGACGCGGTCCGGACATCGAAGCCGAGGGAGCGCAGATCGCCCTCGAGCGACGAGCCGGGGACCGGCTGACCGGTGAGGATGGCGGTCGACAACCGAACTCACTCCCTGGGTACCGACGCGTCCGCGCCGGTCATGTGCATGGTGGGGGCGCCCGTGCGGGACCCCGGGCGGCATGTCGGCAGAGGCTATCGGATCCCCGGAAGCCCGCGTTCACCGCCCGTTCCACGGCTGGATCGACGCGGTTCGCCCGCTCATGCTGCCGCGATCATCATCGGGGATGCGGGGCCCGGCCCACAAACCGCGCTACCAGAAAGGGCGTTGGAGACTATTGGGGGACATTTTCCCTCCCGCCGGGGCGCTCCGCATAGGGTGGACGACCATGACATGGCTGATCACCGGCGGGGCCGGATACATCGGCGCCCATGTGGCGCGCACCATGACCGGGGCCGGGGAGCGGGTCGTCGCCCTGGACGACCTCTCGGCCGGGGTCGCGGAGCGGCTGCCCGCCGAGGTGCCGCTGGTCGAGGGCTCGACGCTGGACGCGGCACTGCTGAAGCGGGTGTGCGCCGAGCACGAGGTCACGGGCGTGGTGCACCTGGCCGCGCGCAAGCAGGTCGCCGAGTCCGTGGCACAGCCGACGCGCTACTACCGGGAGAACGTGGGCGGCCTGGCCACGCTGCTCGACGCGGTGGCGGAGGCCGGCATCGAGCGCTTCGTCTTCTCCTCCTCCGCGGCGGTGTACGGCGACCCCGGTGTGGACCTCATCACGGAGGACGCCCCCTGCACCCCCGTGAACCCCTACGGCGAGACCAAGCTCGCCGGGGAGTGGCTGGTGCGGGCGGCGGGCCGGGCGCACGGCATCGCGACGGTGTGCCTGCGCTACTTCAACGTCGCGGGCGCGGGCGCACCGGAACTGGCCGACACCGGTGTCTTCAACATCGTGCCGATGGTCTTCGACCGGCTCAGCAGGGGCGAGGCCCCGCGGATCTTCGGCGACGACTATCCGACGCCGGACGGCACGTGCGTCCGTGACTACATTCACGTCACCGATCTCGCCGAGGCCCACCTGGCGGCGGCCCGCCGGCTGTCCGAGGGTGACGTCACGGGCGACCTGACGCTCAACATCGGCCGCGGCGAGGGCGTCTCGGTGCGGGAGCTGATCACGGTCATCGCGGAGGTCACCGGTGAGGGGCGCGCTCCGGTCGTGGAACCCCGCAGGCCGGGTGACGCGCCCCGTGCGGTGGCGTCGGCGGAGCGGGCGGCTGAGCAGTTGGGCTGGACGGCACGCCGCGGCATCCGCGAGATGGTCGACTCGGCCTGGCAAGGGTGGCAGCATCACCGCGCCGTGCCCGAGCGCGGGTGATCTGTGGCTGGTCGCGCAGTTCCCCACGCACCCGCAGCCGACGACGAAGCGAATCCTCACCATCCTGACCTGCACAGCAAACCCCCAGGTCAGGGCACATGACAACGGTGTTCAGTGCCGCGTTGCCCCATACCCCCTCCCCGTAGTTCACTGTGATCCGGAACGCGTCATGAAAGGGGCCGCACGCATGGGGGCAGGGCACGATCACGGGCACACGCACGGCGCGCCGCCCGGCGGCACCGTGAGCGCGGCGTACCGCGGCCGCCTCCGCACCGCGCTGGCGATCACCCTCGGCGTGATGGTGGTCCAGATCGTCGGCGGTGTGCTGGCCGACTCACTCGCCCTCGTCGCGGACGCCGCACACATGGCGACCGACGCCCTCGGACTCGGGATGGCGCTGCTCGCGATCCGCTTCGCGGCCCGCCCGCCGAGCGAGCGCCGCACCTTCGGGCTGGCCCGCGCGGAGATCCTGGCCGCGCTCGCGAACTGCCTGCTGCTGCTCGGTGTCGGCGGCTATGTGCTGTACGAGGCGGTCGAGCGGTTCGTCACCCCGGCGGACACCCACGGCGGCCTGGCGATGACGTTCGGCGCGATCGGCCTGGTGGCCAACCTGGTGTCGCTGACGCTGCTGATGCGCGGGCAGAAGGAGAGCTTGAACGTGCGCGGCGCCTTCCTGGAGGTGGCGGCGGACGCGCTCGGCTCCGTCGCGGTGATCCTCTCCGCGCTGGTGATCGTCACCACGGGCTGGACGGCCGCCGACCCGATCGCCTCGCTGGTGATCGCGCTGATGATCGTGCCGCGGACGTTCAAGCTGCTCCGGGAGACCTTGGACGTACTGCTGGAGGCGGCGCCCAAGGGTGTGGACATGGCCGAGGTACGGGCGCACATCCTGGCCACGGACGGGGTGGAGGACGTCCACGACCTGCACGCCTGGACCATCACCTCGGGCATGCCGGTGCTGTCCGCGCACGTGGTCGTCAGCTCCGAGGTCCTGACCTCGATAGGGCACGAGAAGATGCTGCACGAGCTGCAGAGCTGCCTCGGCGACCACTTCGACGTGGAGCACTGCACGTTCCAGCTGGAGCCCGGCGGCCACGCGGAGCACGAGGCGCGGCTCTGTCACTGAGGGCACCCGCGCCCGGTGAGGGGCGCCAGGGGCGGCCGAGGATTCCCGGCCCGTCCGTCCGGGCACGATGATCTTCGGGTCCCGACCGTCACCGGCCGGCGCCGCCCGCGGGGACATGCGGGGACGCCGGGAAGTGCCGGGAGTGCCGGATTCGTACGGCAGACTTGGGGCGCGAAGACCGATGTGAAGGATGGGTATGCCGATCACACCTGCCACCGCGACGCACAGGCCGTCGAACGGGACAGCGGAGCCGATTTTGCTGGAACTGGTCGACGAGAGCGGCGTGACGATCGGCACCGCGGAGAAGCTCGCCGCCCATCAGCCGCCGGGGCAGCTGCACCGGGCGTTCTCGGTGTTCCTCTTCGACGAACAGGGCCGGCTGCTGCTCCAGCAGCGCGCGCTGGGCAAGTACCACTCCCCCGGTGTGTGGTCCAACACCTGCTGCGGTCATCCCTACCCCGGCGAGGCGCCGTTCGCGGCGGCGGCCCGGCGGACGTACGAGGAGCTGGGGGTGTCGCCGTCGCTGCTGGCGGAGGCGGGCACGGTCCGCTACAACCACCCGGACCCGGCCTCGGGCCTGGTGGAGCAGGAGTTCAACCATCTCTTCGTCGGTCTGGTCCAGTCGCCGCTGCGGCCGGATCCCGAGGAGGTGGCCTCGACGGTCTTCGTCACCCCGGCCGAGCTGGCGGAGCGGCACGCGCGGGACACGTTCTCTTCGTGGTTCATGACGGTTCTCGACGCGGCGCGTCCGGCGGTCCGGGAACTGACGGGTCCGTCGGCCGGGTGGTGACCGCGGGGCCGCGGGTGGCCGGCTAGGGGACCTGCGCGGGCTTGAGCGGCAGGGCGGCCCAGATCACCTTGCCGCCGCTCGCGGTGTGCTCGACGTCGCACACCCCGCCCGCCTCGCGGGTGATCTCCCGCACCAGGAGCAGTCCGCGTCCGCCGGTCTGGCCGTAGTCGGCCTCCAGGGCGGTCGGGCGGTAGGGGTGGTTGTCCTCGACGGACACCCGGATCCACTCGGCGCCGACGGCGACCTCGACGGCGAGCATCGGGGACAGCAGCGCGGCGTGCCGGACGGCGTTGGTGACCAGCTCCGAGACGATCAGGAGCAGTCCCTGGACCGTGTCGTCGGAGACCGGCACGCCCTGGCGCAGCAGCAGGTCCCGTACCGCGTGGCGGGCCTGCGGGACCGAGGCGTCGGTGGCCGGCGCGGTGAACCGCCAGACGCCCTCGTACGGCAGCGGGTCCACGGCTCTCGCGTCGACGGAACCTTCCGCGCCCTGTGGGCGTGGGCCGGGCCCGCGCCCCTGGTCGTCCATCGTCCGGTCGCCACCCTCACGCTCGATTGTCACCACACGTCGAGTGTTGGTAACGATCCGCTCCGCACCCCAGTACTGAACAGAAGTCAGCGGATATCGAGCGTTTCTGACCGCCCGCGTATGACACGGTCAGTTGTGGGACTGTTCCTGTCCCCCTTGTGCCGTCTCGGCGAACTATTCGGGTTGTACGGGTTTGGCGGGCTCCTCGCCGGCGAGCCGGTCGGAGACCATGCCGACGATCCTGCGTCCGCCGTAGCCGGTGGCGATCAGGCCGAGTCCGTCGAAGAGCAGGGCGAGCGAGAAGAACGTACCGATGACGTACTGGCTGCTGCTCGGCCAGGACGCCAGCACCAGCACGCCCAAAAGCAGACCGAAGGCGCCCTGCACCAGCGTCCAGCCGAACTGGGGTCCGCGCACGACCAGGCTGCCGACGAGACGGAACAGCCCGCCGGTGAGGAACAGCAGCGCGGCGAACATGGTCAGCGCCTCGGCCGCGGCGTCCGGTGTCTTCAGGACCACCACACCGGCCGCGATGTTCAGGGCCGCGACGACCACGCCCAGCCAGAAGAAGTTGCTGCCCCGTGCCTGGACGGCGTGCAGCAGGCCGATCACGCCGCCGATCAGCAGCAGCCAGCCGAACAGGATCATCGAGGTCAGGGTGGCGACGCCGGTGTAGACGAGACCGACGAGCCCGGCGACGACCAGGATCACCCCGAGCACGGCGAGCCAGCTGAAGCCGCGGCTGAGTTTCGCCACCTCGTGCCGGCGCGCGGCCTTCTCGTCCTGCCGCGCGGCCTTCTCGTCCTGCTGGGCGGCGTTCGTCGTGTCCCGTGACGGAGGGAGTGCGCCGTTCCCCGGCGGCTTCCGCATGCCGTCCCGCGCTCCGGTGGCCGTGTCGTCCCCCAGGGTGGTGGGCTGCTCGCCCCGGGATGGGGTGGTCCCGTCGCCCCGCGGCGCGGTGGGCTCGGCCATGGCTGCCTCCTCGGTCGGTCCCTCCCCTCCACTGTGCGCGCTCCCGCCGGTCGGCGCACCGAACGGGCCGGATAGCATCCGGCACATGGAGGAGCCCCAGCTGCTGCACCACGTCACCGACTCGGTCGCCACGGTCGTCATCAGCCATCCGGCCAAGCGCAACGCCATGACCGCGGCGATGTGGGCCGCGCTGCCGCCGCTGCTCGCCGGCCTCGCGGACGACCCGGGCGTACGGGTGCTGGTCCTCACGGGTGAGGGCGGGACGTTCTGCGCCGGGGCCGACATCTCCACGCTCCGCGAGTCGGCCTTCGAGGCCCAGCGGCTCGCCGTGGCGGCGGAGGAGGCGCTCGCCGCCTTCCCCAAGCCGACGCTGGCCGCGATCCGGGGCCACTGCGTAGGCGGCGGGGCGCAGCTGGCGGCGGCCTGCGATCTGCGGTTCGCGGAGCAGGACGCGCTCTTCGGCGTGACCCCGGCCAAGCTGGGCATCGTCTACCCGGCCTCCTCAACCCGCCGCCTGGTCTCGCTCGTGGGTCCGGCCACCGCCAAGTACCTCCTTTTCTCGGGCGAGTTGATCGACACCGAGCGCGCCCTGCGGACCGGCCTGGTGGACGAGGTGCTGCCGGCCGGCGAACTGGACAAGCGGGTCGCGGAGTTCACGCGCGTCCTGGCCTCCCGTTCGCAGCTGACGCAGGCCGCGGCGAAGGAGTTCGCGGACGGCCGCACCGACCGCGACGCCCACTGGACCGAACAGGCCCGCACCGGCACGGACACCGCGGAGGGCGTCGCCGCGTTCCTGGAACGCCGCACACCCCGGTTCACCTGGAACGTGACTACGTCAGGCTGAACCTGCGTCCCGTACGGATCTCCTCCACAAGGTGCGCCGGGGCCTTGTGCGGCGAGCCGGTGTCGTAAGGCGGCCGGGGGTCGTACTCGGTGAACAACTGCACGGCCTGGGCGTGTTCGTCCCCGGCGATGCGGCCGGCCAGAGCGAGCGCCATGTCGATCCCGGCGGAGACACCGGCCGCGGTGACGTATCGGCCGTCGACGACGACCCGCTCCTCCGTCGGCTCCGCGCCGAAGTGGCGCAGCATGTCCAGCACGGCCCAGTGGGTGGTGGCGCGGCGGCCCTTCAGCAGGCCCGCCGCGGCGAGCAGCAGGGAGCCCGAGCAGACGGACGTGATCCAGGTGGCGTGCGCGTCCGCGGCCCGCAGCCACGCGCGCAGCGCCTCGTTGCCGAGCTGCTCCTGGGTGCCGGGGCCACCGGAGACCACCACGATGTCCGGGTCCGGCAGCTCGTCCAGCGCCCGGTCCGCGGTGAGAGTGAGGAACCCCGTGTCGGCGCGGACGGGCCCCGCCCGCTCGGCGACGAAGGTGATCCGCGCTTCGGGAAGACGGCTGAGGATTTCGTAGGGGCCGACGACGTCGAGGGCGGTGAAGCGGTCGTAGACGACCATGGCGATCTGCATCGGGTTCCTCTCCGGGGGCTGTGCGGGTCAGGGGTGGTGCTGCTCGGTCAGCGGGTGGCCGGGGTGGCCGGGCTGGCCGGGGAAGCCGCGGCGGCCGGGGAAGCCGGGCGGAAGCGGCGGCGGTACTCCGCCGGGGCCGTGCCCAGCGTGCGGAGGAAGGCGCGCCGCATCGCCTCGGGGGTGCCGTAGCCGCTGGCGCGGGAGATCTCCTCGACGCCGTCGCCGGTGTCCTCCAGGAGCCGGCGGGCGTGTTCGAGCCGGACGCGGTCGACGTACCGGCCCGGGGTCACACCGGTCTCGGCGCGGAAGGCGCGGGCGAAGTGGCGCGGCGAGAGGCGGGCGCGGGCGGCGAGCGCCTCCACCGACAGATCGCCGGCGGGGTGCTCGGTGATCCACCGCTGCACCTCCCGCAGCGGATCGCGCCGCGCGGTCTGCGCCGCGAGCTGGGCGCTGAACTGGGCCTGGTTTCCCGGCCGGCGCAGGAACACCACCAGGTGGCGGGCGACGGTGAGGGCGGTCTCGCGGCCCAGGTCCTCCTCGACCAGGGCGAGCGCGAGATCGATGCCGGCCGTGACGCCCGCCGAGGTGGCGACGTGTCCGTCGCGGACGTAGACGGGGTCGGGCTCGACGACCACGTCCGGGTGGTCACGGGCGAGTTTCGCGCAGTACGCCCAGTGGGTGGTGGCACGCCGGCCGTCCAGCAGCCCCGCCGCGGCCAGCAGGAACGCGCCGGTGCAGACCGACACGAGCCGGGTCGCCGTGGGCGCGTGGGCGCGCAGCCAGTCGGTCAGCCGCGGGTCGGGGCGATGGGTGTCCAGGCCGCCCGGCAGCAGCAGGGTGTGCGGTACCGGCTCGGGCGTCAGGGCCTGGTCGGGTACGAGCGTGAGCCCGCTGGAGGTGCGGACGGGACCGCCGTCCAGGGAGGCCGTGCGGATCCGGTAGCTGCCCGGCGCGCAGGCCTCCGCCCCGGCGAAGACCTCCACGGGGCCGGTGACATCGAGGCTCTGCACACCGTCGAAGAGGACGACGAGGACGCCGTGTTGGGTCATGTGATCGATTCTTGGCGGGTGCGGTCGCCGTCCGCAATGACGGGTGTCCCACCTTTTCTGCCACGTGCTGGTGCACATGATGCGGCGTAGGCGAGGTACTCGCATGTCGTCCGACCGCAGCAGACGAAAGGGAAGTCACGTGTTCCGTGCCATCGCAGATGTTCTGCGTCAGATCGGCGGCGCCATCGCCACCGTCGTGACCCTGCCGTTCCGGGCGCTGGCCCGGTTGTTCGGCGGGGCCTCGTCCAGCACCCGCAGCCGCCGGGCGTGACGGCTGCCGTACCGGATCCCGGCGCGTCGGCGCCCTGATCCACGATTGTCGGTGCCACCTGCCACAATTGCCGCGCAACCTCAGTGGAAGAAGGCGGTACGGGATCGTGACGACACCCGGGTCCCTCGGAGCAGGGTCCATCGAAGGCAGGATCGCCGAGGAGCTCGGCGTACGGGAGCGGCAGGTCAAGGCCGCCGTGGAGCTGCTCGACGGCGGTTCGACGGTGCCCTTCATCGCCCGCTACCGCAAGGAAGCGACCGAGATGCTCGACGATGCGCAGCTGCGCACGATCGAGGAGCGGCTGCGCTATCTGCGGGAGCTGGAGGACCGCCGGACGGCGATCCTGGACTCGGTGCGCGAGCAGGGCAAGCTGACCGAGGAGCTCGAGGCGCGGATCCGTGGCGCCGAGACCAAGGCGCGCCTGGAGGACATCTACCTGCCCTTCAAGCCGAAGCGCCGCACCAAGGCGCAGATCGCCCGCGAGGCGGGTCTGGAGCCGCTGGCGGAGGGGCTGCTCGCCGATCCCGGCGTGGAGCCCCTCGCCGCGGCCGCCGCTTTCGTGGACGCCGACAAGGGCGTCGCCGATCCGCAGGCCGCGCTGGACGGCGCCCGCGCGATCCTCACCGAGCGGTTCTCGGAGGACGCCGACCTGATCGGCGAGCTGCGCGAGCGCATGTGGGTCCGCGGGCGGCTCGCGGCCAAGGTGCGCGAGGGCAAGGAGGAGGCGGGCGCCAAGTTCGCCGACTACTTCGACTTCGCCGAGCCGTTCACCGAGCTGCCCTCGCACCGCGTCCTGGCGATGCTGCGCGGTGAGAAGGAGGAGGTCCTCGACCTCGTCCTGGAGCCGGAGGAGCCGGTGGACGGCCCGTCGTCGTACGAGGGCATCGTCGCGCACCGGTTCGGGATCGCCGACCGGGGGCGCCCCGCCGACAAGTGGCTGCTCGACACGGTCCGCTGGGCGTGGCGCACGCGCATCCTGGTGCACCTCGGCATCGACATCCGGCTGCGGCTGCGCACGGCCGCCGAGGACGAGGCGGTACGGGTCTTCGCGGCCAATCTGCGCGACCTGCTGCTCGCCGCCCCGGCCGGTACGCGGGCGACGCTCGGCCTGGACCCAGGCTTCCGTACGGGTGTGAAGGTCGCCGTGGTCGACGCGACCGGCAAGGTCGTCGCCACGGACGTCATCCACCCGCATGTCCCGGCGAACCGCTGGGACGAGGCCATCGCCAAGCTGGCCCGGCTGGCGAAGGAGCACGCGGTCGAGCTGATCGCGATCGGCAACGGCACGGCGTCCCGCGAGACCGACAAGCTCGCCGGTGAGCTCATCGCCAAGCACCCCGAGCTGAAGCTGACGAAGGTGATGGTGTCCGAGGCGGGCGCCTCCGTGTACTCGGCCTCCGCCTTCGCCTCCCAGGAGCTGCCGGACATGGACGTGTCGCTGCGCGGCGCCGTGTCCATCGCGCGCCGGCTGCAGGACCCGCTGGCCGAGCTGGTGAAGATCGACCCGAAGTCCATCGGTGTCGGCCAGTACCAGCACGATCTGTCCGAGGTGAAGCTGTCGCGGTCGCTGGACGCGGTGGTGGAGGACTGTGTGAACGGCGTGGGCGTGGACGTCAACACCGCGTCGGCCCCGCTGCTCGCCCGGGTCTCCGGCATCACCTCCGGGCTCGCGGAGAACATCGTGGCCCACCGCGACGCCAACGGCCCGTTCACGTCCCGCGCCCAGCTGAAGAAGGTGCCGCGGCTCGGCCCGAAGGCGTACGAGCAGTGCGCGGGCTTCCTGCGCATCCGCGGCGGCGACGACCCGCTGGACGCGTCCAGCGTGCACCCCGAGGCGTACCCGGTGGTCCGCCGCATGGTGAAGACGTCAGGGCAGGAGGTCGCCTCCCTGATCGGCAACACCGGGGTGCTGCGGTCGCTGAAGCCGCAGGACTTCGTGGACGAGACGTTCGGTCTGCCGACCGTCACCGACATCCTCAAGGAGCTGGAGAAGCCGGGCCGCGACCCGCGTCCGGCGTTCAGGACGGCCGCCTTCAAGGAGGGCGTGGAGAAGATCTCCGACCTGACGCCGGGCATGGTGCTGGAGGGGGTCGTGACGAACGTGGCGGCGTTCGGTGCGTTCGTCGATGTCGGTGTCCATCAGGACGGGCTGGTGCATGTCTCCGCGATGTCGAAGACGTTCGTGAAGGACCCGCGGGACGTGGTCAAGCCGGGCGACATCGTCAAGGTGAAGGTCATGGACGTGGACATTCCGCGCAAGCGGATCTCGTTGACGCTGCGGCTGGACGAGGAGGCGTCCGCGAAGGCCGGCGGCGCTTCGGCGGGTGGCGGTGAGCGGCGTCAGCGTGGTGGGCGCCCGCCGCAGCAGCGGCAGGGGCGTGGCGGGGGTGGGGGTGCCGGGTCGCGTCAGGCGCCGGCTCCTGCGAACAGTGCGATGGCCGATGCTCTGCGCCGGGCCGGGTTGTTGGATCAGGGGAACGGGAGGCGCTGAGGTTGGGGACCTGGGCCCGGATGCGTTCGGGCCCGGGTTTCTTTGTGCTGGCCGGGGGTGAGTTCCGCTTGCCCACGCTGGCGAGGTGCCTCCCCCACTCTCGGCTTCGCTCGAGCGGGGGGACCCCCACCGCCCACCCGTGCCGCCCTGGGGGCACCTCCCAGGCCCTTAAGGCACTGGGGGAGGCACGACTGCCCGCAGCTAGGTGGCTATCGCTCGGTGACCTTTCCGTCAGTCACTTCCAGGCGGCGGGTTACTCGTACCGCTTCGAGCATGCGGCGGTCGTGGGTGATCAGGAGGAGCGTGCCTTCGTAGGCGTCGAGGGCGGATTCCAGTTGCTCGATGGCCGGCAGGTCGAGGTGGTTGGTCGGTTCGTCGAGGACCAGCAGGTTGACGCCCCGGCCCTGGAGGAGGGCGAGGGCGGCGCGGGTGCGTTCGCCCGGGGAGAGGCTCGCCGCGGGACGGTTCACGTGGTCCGCCTTGAGGCCGAACTTGGCGAGCAGGGTGCGGATCTCGACCGGTTCGGTGTCCGGGACCGCCGCGTGGAAGGCGTCCAGCAGGGTGTCGGGGCCGTGGAACAGGGCGCGGGCCTGGTCGACCTCGCCGAGCAGCACGCCCGAGCCGAGTGCCGCGTGGCCCGCGTCGAGCGGGACCCGGCCCAGCAGGGCACCCAGGAGTGTGGACTTTCCGGCGCCGTTCGCGCCGGTGACAGCGACGCGGTCGGCCCAGTCGATCTGGAGTGACACCGGCCCGAGCGTGAACGCACCACGGCGCACCTCGGCGTCCCGCAAGCTCGCCACGACCGCGCCCGAACGCGGCGCGGCGGCGATCTCCATGCGCAGCTCCCACTCCTTGCGCGGCTCCTCGACCACCTCCAGCCGCTCGATCATGCGCTGTGTCTGACGGGCCTTGGCGGCCTGCTTCTCACTGGCCTCGCTGCGGAACTTCCGGCCGATCTTGTCGTTGTCGCCCGCCTTGCGGCGCGCGTTCTTCACGCCCTTGTCCATCCAGGTGCGCTGCATCTGAGCCCGCTCCTGGAGGGCGGCCTTCTTGTCGGCGTACTCCTCGTACTGGTCGCGCGCGTGCCTGCGGGCCACGTCCCGCTCCTCCAGGTAGGCCGCGTAGCCGCCGCCGTAGAGGGTGATCTGCCGCTGCGCCAGGTCGAGTTCGAGGACCTTGGTGACGGTGCGGTCGAGGAACTCGCGGTCGTGACTGACGACGACGGTCCCGGCGCGCAGACCGCCGACGAAGCGCTCCAGCCGCTCCAGACCATCCAGGTCGAGGTCGTTGGTCGGCTCGTCGAGCAGGAACACGTCGTACCGGGACAGGAGCAGCGAGGCGAGTGAGGCTCGGGCCGCCTGGCCGCCGGACAGCGAGGTCATCGGCTGCTCCAGGTCGACGGCGAGACCGAGCGAGTCGGCGACCTCCTCGGCCCGCTCGTCGAGGTCGGCGCCGCCCAGCGCGAGCCACCGTTCCAGGCTCGTGGCGTACGCGTCGTCGGCGCCCGGCGCCCCGTCGACGAGGGCCTGGGTCGCCTCGTCCATGGCCCGCTGGGCCTCGGCGACACTGGTACGGCGGGCCAGGAAGGCCCGGACCGTCTCACCGGGCCGGCGCTCCGGCTCCTGCGGGAGGTGCCCGACGGTCGCGCTCGGCGGGGAGAGCCACAGCTCGCCCTCCTCGGGCGCGGTGAGCCCGGCGAGCAGGCGGAGCAGGGTGGACTTGCCGGCGCCGTTGGCCCCGACGAGCCCGATCACATCACCGGGGGCGACGACCAGATCGAGCCCGCTGAACAGCGAACGGTCTCCGTGCCCGGCGGCGAGGTTCTTGGCGACGAGGGTGGCAGTCATCAGACCGCCGATCCTAACGGCCTCCCGTCGCGGCACGCCTCTCGCCTTTTCAGGGGCGGACGGCCGCGACCAGCACCGTTCCGGCGGTACGGGCCACCAGGTACGCCTCCCCCTTCACTGCCTTCGCGTCGACGAGGACGCGATGCCGGCCCGGTTCGAGGATGCCGTCGAAGACGTCCTGGGTGTGGGTGCGGGAGAGGCGGTCGATGCGGTACGCGGTGAGGGTCACCCGGCAGGAGGAGGTGACCTCCAGCTCCGCCGCGTC
Source organism: Streptomyces sp. 15-116A (assembly GCF_025290915.1). Lineage (GTDB taxonomy): Bacteria > Actinomycetota > Actinomycetes > Streptomycetales > Streptomycetaceae > Streptomyces. The sequence goes on from NZ_JAOCQE010000062.1 coordinate 12,332, forward strand.
GCCGGCGGCGGTGAGGGCGACGAGGCGGCGCTGTGCGGGCGGGCGGCGGTCGAGGGCGTGCTCGGTCTGCGCGACGAGCAGCGGAACGACCGGGGCGAGGCCGTCGACGCAGGGCACCTCGATGCCGGCGGCGGTGAACGCGCGGCGCACGGCGGCGCGTTGCTCGTCCGGCACCGTAGGGCCGAAGACGACCGCGCCGTAGCCGCGCAACTCGCCCGCCGGAACACCCTCGGCGTCATGGGCGATATCGGCGCCGATCCCTATGGTGCGCAACGCCGCGGCCAGCTTGGCGAGCAGGGCCACACGGGCGCCGATCAACAGAACACGCCGACGACTCCCCGCCCCTTCCCCCTCCGTCTCCTCCTCCAACAGGGAGGCGAGAGCCGTACGGTACTCCTCGCCGCGGAAGCGGAACGGGCCTATGCCGTGGTAGCCGTTGAGCTCCAGATCGGCGTGTTCACCGGTCTGCCAGGCGAAGTCCCGCCAGATGAAGTCCTCGCCGTCCCGCTCGATGACGGCGGTCACGGCGCCACAGGCGAGGTCCGCGCAGTCGGGGCAGCCGTAGACGATGTACCGGCCGGCGGGCAGCGGTGCCTCCGTCTCCAGCAGCAGGCTGCGGACCTGGGCGGTGAAGATGGCGGGCGGGACGTCGGAGGCGAGCGGGGAGACGGCGTCCAGGTCGGAGAGGCGGAACAGCAGCGGGCATCCGTCGACGACGAAGTCGACGAAGTCCCGGTGGACTTGGTAGTCACCATTGGCGAGGACTCCACCGGGTCTCATCGCCGGTGCCAGGCCGAAGGTCGCGTACTCGGCAGACATGGGGGGAGTATTCCCTCCGCGGGCGGCTCCTGAGCACGCCGTGCCACATTCGGCTAGCGTCCGTCTCGATGAGGGATACGACGAAGAGCGAACCGAACTGCGATGTGCTGGTCGTCGGCGGCGGGGTCATCGGCCTGACGACGGCGGTCGTCCTCGCCGAGCGGGGCCGCCGGGTACGGCTGTGGACGCGGGACCCGGTCGCGCGGACGACGTCCGCGGTGGCGGGGGCTCTGTGGTGGCCGTACCGGATCGAGCCGATGGAGTCGGCGCGGGCGTGGGCGCTGCGGTCCCTCGACGTCTACGAGCACCTGGCCGAGCGCCCGGAGGTCACCGGCGTACGGATGGTCGAAGGGGTGATGGGCGGGACCCTCCCGGAGGAGATCGGCACGTGGACCGCCGGACGATTGGCGGACGCACGGCTCGCCACCGCCGAGGAGTATCCGCGGGGGCCGGGCATGTGGGCACGCCTGCCCCTCATCGACATGTCGACTCATCTGCCCTGGCTGCGGGAGCGGTTGGTGGCGGCGGGCGGGCTGATCGAGGAGCGCGAGGTGAAGGACTTCGGCGAGACGGAGGCGCCGGTGGTCGTCAACTGCGCGGGGCTGGGGGCGCGGGAGCTGGCACCGGACGCGTCGGTGCGGCCGGTGCGGGGGCAGTTGGTCGTGGTGGAGAACCCGGGGATCCGTACGTGGATGGTGGCCGAGACGGTCGGCAGCGAATCGGCGTATTTCTTCCCGCAGCCGGGGCGGCTGATTCTGGGAGGTACGGCGGAGGAGGACGCGTGGTCTCTGGAGCCGGATCCTGCGGTGGCGGAGGGGATCGTTCAACGATGCGCGGCGTTGCGTCCGGAGATCGGTGAGGCGCGAGTGCTGGAACACCGGGTGGGTTTGCGGCCGGCGCGACATGAGGTCCGCCTGGAGTGTGAACGACTCCCCGGCGAACGCCTGTTGGTGCACAACTACGGCCACGGCGGAGCGGGGGTCACGGTGGCGTGGGGGTGCGCGGAGGAGGCAGCACACCTGACAACGGCGGGCCAGGGGTAGGTATCGCTGTCCTGCGCTAGCAGGGTGCCGCTGCACCGGGCCCGATGCCGCAGCGCCCCTACGGCCTCGAAGCTGCTCACCTCTGGGGGGATGTTGCCGCAGACGCGGGACGGCCGGAGGGGGTGTGGTGGTGGGGCGGAGGTCGCCGCTTAGCCGGTCCCCACGCCGGGGCACTGTGGCAGCGCAGGGAGGGGCGCGACTGCGGCGACCTCCGCCCCGCCGCCGCACCCCCGACCCACCACCCGGCCAAGGCGCCCCCGCTCACGTCAGTGTTTGCCGATCGGATCCCCCTCCACATCCGGCCCCCGCCCAGGCCCGATCCGCAGCTCGAACTCGCCGTCGTACTTCTTGTGCCCCTCGATGACCGCGAGTTCCACCGCTTCCGACCCCATCCGGTCCCGCACGATCACCGGATCACGGCGCAGATCCCGCATCAGCGCCACACACATGAAGATCATCACGATCACGAACGGCGCCGCCGCCAGAATCGTCAGATTCTGCAGCCCCGTCAGCGCGTCCCCCTGCCCGCTCCCCACCAGCAGCATGATCGCGGCCACCGCACCGGTGACCACACCCCAGAACACGACGACCAGCCGCCCCGGCTCCAGCGCGCCCTTCTGCGACAGCGTCCCCATCACGATCGACGCAGCATCCGCACCGGACACGAAGAAGATGCCCACCAGGATCATCACCAGCAGACTCGTGACCGTGGCGATCGGGAACTCCCGCAGCACCGCGAAGAGCTGCCCCTCCGGCGTCGCCTCCTCACCCAGCCGGTTCTGCTCCTGCAGCTTCATCGCCGACCCACCGAAGATCGCGAACCACAGCAGGCTGACCGTGCTCGGCACGAGGATGACCCCGCCGATGAACTGACGGATCGTACGTCCCCGGCTGATCCGCGCGATGAACATGCCGACGAACGGCGTCCAGGAGATCCACCACGCCCAGTAGAAGACGGTCCAGCTGCCCAGCCAGTCCGCGACCCCCTCACCACCGCTCGCCTCGGTACGCCCCGCCAGCTGCGGCAGATCACCCAGGTAAGCGAACACGGACGTCGGCAGCAGATCCAGCACGATGATCGTCGGCCCGGCCACGAACACGAACAGGGCGAGCACCAGCGCCAGCACCATGTTGGTGTTGGACAGCCATTGGATGCCCTTCTCCACCCCGGACACGGCCGACGCGACGAACGCCACCGTCAGCACTGCGATGATGCCGACCAGCAGCCCTTCGCTCACCTCGTCCATCCACCCGAGATCCTGCACACCGGACCCGATCTGCAACGCCCCGAGCCCCAGAGACGCGGCGGACCCGAACACGGTCGCGACGATGGCGAGCATGTCGATGACCCGCCCTCCGACCCCGTTCGCGTTCTTCTCCCCGATCAGCGGCGTGAACACCGCGCTGATGGTCTGCCGGCGCCGCCTGCGGAACGTGCTGTAGGCGATGGCGAGACCGACCACGGCGTAGATGGCCCAGGGATGCAGCGTCCAGTGGAACAGCGTGGTCGCCATCGCCGTCTCCATGCGCTCACCGGAGTCGGCGGGATCGGTGCCGGGCGGGGGCGTGAGGTAGTGCGACAGCGGCTCGCTGACGCCGTAGAACATCAGGCCGATGCCCATACCGGCGCTGAACATCATGGCGACCCAGGAGACGGTCCGGAACTCGGGTTCCTCGCCCTCCGCACCGAGATGGATCCGGCCGTACCGGCTCGCCGCGAGCCAGAGGGCGAAGACGACGAACCCGGAGGCCGCCAGCATGAAGGCCCAGCCGCCGTTGTGCATCAGCCCGCTGAGCATGCTGCTGGAGACGTCCGTGAGGGAGTCCGTCGCGGCGGCGCCCCAGATGACGAACGCAAGGGTGAGGACCGCCGTGACCCCGAACACCACCCGGTCGGTCCGGGGGCGCTCCTGCCCGGGCAGGCCCGCCTCCGAGCCCGGCAGCGGGTGGGCTGTGTGACCCTTGTCGCTGTGTTCGTGTTGCGTCACAGGCGGCACCTTTCGTCAAGCCAAACAGGCGGAGAACACTCCTCCCGCAGTGCCCCTACCACGTGTGGCGCAAAATTCACCTTCTCAGCAGGAGCAATCTCCTGCCCCTCCATGACGGCCGAATGGCGATCGTGTGACAGCGGGGGCCATGGACATGTCCAGTGCCGGAAGCGTCAATAGGCTCCGAAAGGACCTCGTGCCTCTACGACTTGGAGCCCTGAGTGCACCGCAGAATCATCGTGCCGGGAGTCCTGGCCTCGGCCACCCTGCTGCTGGCGATCCCGGCATCGGCCGCTAGCCCCTCCCCCGGCGCCCCGGGCATCGGCGACCCCTACTACCCGGACTACGGCAACGGCGGCTACGACGTCTCGCACTACGACCTGAGGCTGAAGTACCGGCCCGCCACCGACGAGCTGGAGGGCACCGCGACCCTCCTGGTCCGCGCCACGAAGGACCTGTCCCGCTTCAATCTGGACTTTCTGCTCGACGTGAGCGAGGTGCGTGTGGACGGCGCGAAGGCGTCGTACGCGAGCTCCGGCGAGCACGAACTGGAGATCACACCGAGGAAACCCGTGGCCAAGGGCACGGACTTCACGGTCGTCGTCCGCTACCGGGGCGTGCCCTCGGAGCAGGAGGCGTACGGCTTCACCAGCTGGCACCGCACCCCGGACGGCGGTGTCGCGGCGAACGAGCCGGAGGCGGCGTGGTGGTGGTTCCCCAGCAACGATCATCCGCGGGACAAGGCGACCTACGACGTGTCGGTGCAGGTACCCGACGGCACGCAGGCCATCTCCAACGGCACGCTGCAGTCGACGAGTTCGAGGGCGGGCTGGACGCGCTACAGCTGGCGTTCGAACAAACCGCAGGCGACCTATCTCGCCACACTCGCCGTCGGCCGCTTCGACCTCACCACCGGTACGACCGAGAGCGGCATCCCGGTCCTCAACGCCTACAGCAAGGACCTGGGCGATCACGCGGGCGCGGCGCGGGCGAGCCTGGAGCGCACCGGTGAGGTCGCCGACTGGCTGACGGAGTATTTCGGCCCGTACCCGTACAACGCGCTCGGCGGGTACGTGCCGAACACGGACACCGGGTACGCGCTGGAGACGCAGACGCGGCCGTTCTACAGCCCGCGTCAGTTCGCGAACGGCTCGAACGTGTCCGTGGTGGTGCACGAGCTGGCCCACCAGTGGTACGGGAACCTGGTCTCCGTGTCCGGCTGGAAGGACATCTGGATCAACGAGGGCTTCGCGCGGTACGCCCAGTGGCTGTGGTCCGAGCACGAGGGCGAGGGCACGGCGCAGGAACTCGCCGACCACGTGTACGCCTCGCATCCGGCCGACGATCCGTTCTGGACGGTGAAGCCGGGGGATCCCGGCCCGCAGAACCAGTTCCACGGCGCCGTGTACGACCGGGGCGCGCTGGCGCTGCACGTGCTGCGCAGGGAGATCGGGGACGAGGCGTTCTTCGCGGTGCTGAAGGGATGGCCTCGGAAGTACGCCCACGGGAACGCCACGGTCGCCGACTTCCGGCGGTACGCCGAGGAGGTGTCGGGCAAGCGGCTGACGGCGCTGTTCGAGACGTGGCTGTACGAACCGGCGAAGCCGGCGGCTTGGACGGCGCGTACAACGCCTAAGGCGCCGGATGCGCTCGTACCGCCGAAGTCGTGGAAGAAGATCGCCGCGACGAACGGGGTGCACGACACCGGGCACGGGCACGACCACCGGCACGGACGAGGCTGAGCGCGCGGCCGGTCGAGACGGGCTGAGCGCGCGGCCGGTCGAGAGGGCGACCTACGGTGGGGTGCGGTCACCCACACCCCGAGTGCCGCCCCCACCGAGCGAGGGAGCCGGACATGCGGGACGTCGCGATCATCGAGGCACCGTCCGTGCTCGGGCTGCGGCCCAGCGGGGTCGAGGAGCTGGCGGGGGCGCTGCTCGGTGCGGGGCTGGCCGAGGGGCTGGAGGCGGTGGTCGCGGGCCGGGTCGAGCCGGCCGCCGCCTACGACCCGGTGCGCGACCCCGGCACCGGTGTGCTGAATCCGGCCGGTATCGCCGCGTACTCCGTCGCGCTGGCCGACGCCGTGGGCGGTGTGCTCGATGCCGGCCGGTTCCCGGTCGTGCTCGGGGGTGACTGCAGCATCCTGCTCGGCAATCTGCTCGCCCTGCGCCGCCGCGGCAGGCCCGGGCTGCTCTTCCTCGACGGGCACACCGACTTCTACCAGCCGGCGGCGGAACCGCTCGGCGAGGCGGCGTCGATGGATCTGGCGCTGGCCACGGGCCGCGGGCCGGACGTCCTCACCGATCTGGAGGGGCGCGGCCCTCTGGTGCGGGACGAGGACGTGGTGGCCCTCGGTTTCCGGGACGCGGAGGAGTCCGCGGCGGCGGGGATGCAGCCGTTGCCGCCGGCGCTGCACGCGATGGATCTCGGCACGGTACGGGCTCTGGGCGCGGCGGAGGCGGCGGCCCGCGCGGTCGCCCTGCTGCCGGACACCGGCTACTGGATCCACCTGGACGTCGACGTCCTGGACGACGACGTCATGCCCGCGGTCGACTACCGGATGCCGGGCGGGCTGACCTGGGAGGAGCTGGAGACGGTGCTGCGCACGGCGCTGGCGGGTCACGGGGCCGTCGGCCTGGACGTGACGATCTTCAACCCGCGGATGGACCCGGACGGGAGCATCGCCGATGCGCTCACCGTGTCTCTGCTGCGGGCGTTCGGGGCGCGGGTCTGATCGGCTCGCCCACGACCCTGCTCGCCAGCTCGACGGCCAGCTCGGACGCGTACTGCCGCAGTTCGGCCTCGGCCGCCCGGCGGTCGGAGTCGAAGCGGGCGGCGGCCTCGGCGAGCATCCCGTCGACCTGGTGCACACCGTCGGCGCGGGCGGCGGCGATGAGCGCGGCGCCCTCCTCCTCGGCGCGCCGCCGGATGGCCGCCGCGTCGTGCCGGGCGTCGGCGAGCACGGCACGCACCTCCGCCAGCCGGGCCTCGGCGTCCGCCCGCACGTCCTGGGCCTGCCGCCGGACTCCGTCGGTCGCCTGGTCGCGGGCTTCCAGCACCCGGTCGATGCGGCGCATCAGCCGGCGCAGGACGAGATGACAGACGGTGAAGAGGACCACCGCCGCCACCAGCCCCTCGACCGGGGGGTTCAGCGGCCCGATGTCCATCGGAATCAGCTCCATGCCGAATGCCATACCCGAAACCGGGCACTAGGCGCCGTGGGGGCGTGCCAGTCGTTCAGGTGCGGCCCGTATGTGGCTGGTCGCGCAGTTCCCCGCGCCCCTTCAGGTCGGCTGCTCAACCCGGTGATGTCGCGTGGTCGTACACCGTGACGGGTATCCCCCGCCGGACCAGCGTGTCCCGGATCGCCCTTGCTGCCTGTCCGTATGCCGCGCTGCTCGCCACCGTACGGGCAGGCACTGACAGTGCCCTGTGAGCTGTTACTTCGTGAGGTCGGCCAGTTCGCGGTCCGTCGTGTGGGCGACGCGGCGGCGGACGGCGTACCAGCCGGCGACCAGCATCGCGGCGATCACCGGGACCAGCAGCAGGGTCTTGCGGCCGACCTCCGGGTCGTTCCACATCAGGGCGAGGACGGAGACCAGGAACGCGATGGTGGCGATCTCGGTGACCGGGCTGCCGGGGAGGCGGAAGGACGGGCGGGTGACCAGGCCCGCGCGGGCGCGGCGGACGAAGACCAGGTGGCAGATCATGATGATCACCCAGGTGCTGATGATGCCGAGCGAGGCGACGTTCAGCACGATCTCGAAGGCCTGGTGCGGCATGAGGAAGTTCAGGCCGACGCCGAGCACGCACACCGCGCAGGTCAGCAGGATGCCGCCGTAGGGCACCTGGCTGCGGTTCATGCGGGCGGTGAACTTCGGGGCGGAGCCCGCCATGGCCATGGAGCGCAGGATGCGTCCGGTGGAGTACAGGCCGGAGTTCAGCGACGACATCGCGGCGGTCAGGACGACGAGGTTCATGATGTCGCCGGCCGCGGGGACGCCGATCTTCGACAGGACGGTGACGAAGGGGCTCTCGTCGGCCGAGTACATCGAGCCGGGCAGCAGCAGCGCCAGCAGGACGACGGAGCCCACGTAGAACAGGCCGACGCGCCACATGATCGAGTTCACGGCGCGCGGGACGACCTTCTCCGGCTCGGCGGTCTCGCCCGCGGCCACACCGACCAGCTCCAGCGCGGCGTACGCGAAGATCACGCCCTGCATCACGAGGACGACCGGCATCACGCCGTGCGGGAGGAAGCCGCCGTTGTCGGTGATCATGTTCAGGCCGGGCGTGCCGCCGCCGACCTCGTGCTGGGTGGCGAGCAGGAAGACGCCGACGAACATGAAGGCCACGAGCGTGGCGACCTTGATGATCGCGAACCAGAACTCCATCTCGCCGAAGATCTTCACCGAGATCAGGTTCACGGCCAGCACCACCGCGAGCGCGATGAGCGCGAGCACCCACTGCGGGATGTCGGTGAACAGGCTCCAGTAGTGCGTGTAGAGCGCGATCGCGGTGATGTCGGCGATACCGGTCGTCGACCAGTTCAGGAAGTACATCCAGCCGGCGACGTACGCGCCCTTCTCGCCGAGGAATTCGCGCGCGTACGACACGAAGGAGCCCGACGACGGCCGGTACAGGACCAGCTCGCCGAGCGCGCGGACGACGAAGAAGGCGAACACGCCGGCGACCAGGTAGGCCAGGGCCAGCGCCGGTCCGGCGTCGTGCAGGCGGCCGCCCGCGCCGAGGAAGAGGCCGGTGCCGATGGCGCCGCCGATGGCGATCATGTTGACGTGGCGGGCCTTGAGGTCCTTGCTGTAGCCGGCGTCGCCCGCGTCGGCGGGGACCTGGGCCTGCGCGGGGCGCGCCTCGGCCGTTGCCGTGTTCACGGCGTCCTTGCTCACGGGTGGTTCCACTCTCTGGTGCGCTCGGGCGGGTCACGCCCGGCTGTCCGGATTGCCTCGGCCGGCGCCCGATCACGGCACAGACCAAGGGGGCACCTTTCCTGATGTGCGCCGCCTCATGCGATGGCGCACGTCACATCGCGGAACATGTCACACACATGAAGTGCCAGGCCAACCAGGTTTCACAGCACCGGTGAGACAGCGATACTGCTGCACATGACGACCGACGCCGAGGAGCCGACGCTCACCATCGACGAACTGGCGGCCCGCGCCGGTGTCACCGTCCGCACAGTGCGTTTCTACGGCACCAGGGGGCTGCTGCCGCCGCCGGTGCTCGGCCCGCGCCGGGTCGGCCGCTACGGGCGGGATCATCTGGCCCGGCTGGCGCTCATCGAGGAGTTGCAGCGTCAGGGCATGACGCTCGCGGCCATCGAGCGCTACCTGGGGCAGCTGCCGCCGGGCATCTCCGCGCGGGAGCTGGCGATCCAGCGGGCGGTGGTGGCCTCCTGGGCGCCGGGGACGACGGAGGCGCTCTCGCGTGAGGAGCTGGAGCGGCGGGCGGGCCGGGCACTGGACGACGAGGAACTGAAACGGCTGGTCGCGCTGGACATCGTCGAGGAGACCGGTGACGGTTTCCGCGTCGACGCCGGCCTGCTGCGGCTCGGCGTCGAGCTGCTGGACGTGCCGCTGTCGCACGAGACCGTCCTCGCCGCCCGCACGGCCCTGACCGAGCACTCCCGCGCGGCGGCCCGCGAGCTGTCGCGGCTGCTGCGCGACGCGGTGGCGGAGCGGGAGGCGCGGGATGTGAAGTCCCTGTCCGCCCATATGCATCCGCTCGTGGTGCAGGCGCTGCTCACCACCTTCCAGCGGTCACTGAAGGAGGAGCTGCGTCAGTGGCTCGACGACGAGGGATGAGCCCCCTGGAGGTCAGGGGGCTCCGTCGCGCCGCTCGGTGCCTCAGCGGGCGTCCGTGAACACCTCGCCCTTCTCCGCCTTCTCCACCAGCAGTGCCGGCGGCGTGAAGCGGTCGCCGTAGCGTTCGGCGAGCTCACGCGCGCGTGCGACGAATCCGGCGACACCGCCGTCGTAGCCGTTGATGTACTGCAGCACGCCGCCGGTCCAGCCGGGGAAGCCGATGCCGAGGATCGAGCCGATGTTGGCGTCGGCGACCGAGGTCAGCACGCCCTCCTCCAGCAGGCGGACGGTGTCCAGCGCCTCGGAGAACAGCATCCGCTCCTGCATGTCGCGGAACGGGATCTCGTGACCGGGCTTGGTGAAGTGTTCCCGCAATCCGGGCCACAGGCCGGCGCGCTTGCCGTCCTCGCCGTACTCGTAGAAGCCGGCGCCGCCGCTGCGGCCGGGGCGGCCGAACTCGTCGACCATGCGGTCGATGACGGCCTCGGCGGGGTGCGGCGTCCAGGTGCCGCCCGCCTCCTCGACGGCCCGCTTCGTCTCGTTGCGGATCTTGCGCGGGAGGGTGAGCGTCAGCTCGTCCATCAGGGACAGCACCTTGGCCGGGTAGCCGGCCTGGGCGGCGGCCTGCTCGACCGAGGCGGGCTCGATGCCCTCACCGACCATGGCGACGCCCTCGTTGATGAAGTGGCCGATGACGCGGGAGGTGAAGAAGCCGCGCGAGTCGTTGACGACGATCGGGGTCTTCTTGATCTGCCGGACCAGGTCGAAGGCGCGCGCGAGCGCCTCGTCGCCGGTGCGCTCGCCCTTGATGATCTCGACCAGCGGCATCTTGTCGACGGGCGAGAAGAAGTGCAGCCCGATGAAGTCGGCCTGGCGCTCGACGCCTTCGGCGAGGGCGGTGATGGGGAGCGTGGAGGTGTTGGAGCACAGCAGGGCGTCCGGTGCGACGACCTGTTCGATCTCCTGGAAGACCTTGTGCTTGAGGGAGGTGTCCTCGAAGACCGCCTCGATCACCGCGTCGCAGCCGGCCAGGTCGGCGGCCTCGGCGGTGGGCGTGATGCGGGCGAGGAGGGCGTCGGCCTTCTCCTGGGTGGTACGGCCCTTGGCGACGGCCTTGGCGCACAGCTTCTCGGAGTAGCCCTTGCCCTTGACGGCCGCCTCCAGGGAGACGTCCTTGAGGACGACGTCGATGCCGGCGCGGGCGCAGGAGTAGGCGATGCCGGCGCCCATCATCCCCGCGCCGAGGACGGCGACCTTGGTGACCTGGCGGGGCTCGATGCCCTTCGGGCGGTTGGCGCCGGAGTTGACGGCCTGGAGGTCGAAGAAGAACGCCTGGATCATGTTCTTCGACGTCTGCCCGGCGGCCAGTTCGACGAAGTAGCGGGCCTCGATGACCTGGGCGGTCTCGAAGTCGACCTGGGAGCCCTCGACGGCGGCGGCGAGGATGTTGCGCGGGGCCGGGTAGGGGGCGCCGCCCGTCTGCTTGCGCAGACTGGCCGGGAAGGCGGGCAGGTTGGCCGCGAATTTCGGGTGGGACGGGGTGCCGCCGGGGATGCGGTAGCCCGGCTTGTCCCAGGGCTGGGCGGACTCGGGGTGGGCGTCGATGAAGGCGCGGGCCTTGGCCAGCATGTCCTCGGGGCTGTCGGCGACCTCGTCGACCAGGCCGTTGTCCAGGGCGCGCCGGGGGCTGTACTGCTGGCCCTGGAGGAGGACCTTCAGCAGGGCGTCGGTGATGCCGAGGAGGCGGACGGTGCGGACGACGCCGCCGCCTCCGGGGAGCAGGCCGAGGGTGACCTCGGGGCAGCCGATCTTGGAGCCCGGGGCGTCGAGGGCGACGCGGTGGTGGCAGGCGAGGGCGATCTCGTAGCCGCCGCCGAGCGCGGCGCCGTTCATCGCGGCGACGACGGGCTTGCCGAGGGTCTCGATGCGGCGCAGGTTGCGCTTGATGGCCATGCCGCCGTCGAACAGGTCCTGGGCGGTCTCGGGGGTGACGCGGATGAGGTCGCGCAGGTCGCCGCCCGCGAAGAAGGTCTTCTTGGCGGAGGTGACGATGATGCCGCGGATGCCGTCCTTCTCGGCCTCCAGGCGGTCGGTGATCGCGGCGAGCGACTCACGGAACGCCTGGTTCATGGTGTTCGCGGACTGGTCGGGGTCGTCGAGGACGAGGGTGACGACGCCGGTGTCGTCCTGCTCCCAGCGGATGGTGGTGGACTCGGTGCTCATGAGGGTGTGCTCCAGGTGATCCGTCGTGGTCCGTCGGGAGAGGGTCAGATGCGCTCGACGATGGTGGCGACGCCCATGCCGCCGCCCACGCACAGGGTGGCGAGGCCGTAGCGCTTGTCCTGGCGCTCCAGTTCGTCGACGAGCGTGCCGAGGATCATCGCGCCGGTGGCGCCTAGGGGGTGGCCGAGGGCGATGGCGCCGCCGTTGACGTTGACCTTGTCCAGGGAGAGGCCCATGTCCTTGACGAAGCGCAGCACGACCGCGGCGAACGCCTCGTTGATCTCGACGAGGTCGATGTCGTCGATGGTGAGCCCGGCCTTGGCGAGGGCCTTGCGGGTGGCGGGGGCGGGGCCGGTGAGCATGATGGTGGGCTCGGAGCCGGAGACGGCGGCGGAGACGATCCGGGCGCGCGGGGTGAGGCCGTAGCGCTCGCCGACCTCGCGCGAGCCGATCGCGACCAGCGCGGCGCCGTCGACGATGCCGGAGGAGTTGCCCGCGTGGTGCACGTGGTCGATCTTCTCGACCCAGTGGTACTTCTGCAGCGCCACCGCGTCGAAACCGCCGAGTTCGCCGATGTCGGCGAAGGACGGCTTGAGCTTGGCGAGGGAGTCGGCGGTGGTGCCGGGGCGCATGTGCTCGTCGTGGTCGAGGACGATCAGGCCGTTGCGGTCCTTGACCGGGACGACGGACCGCTCGAAGCGGTTCTCCTTCCAGGCGGTCGCCGCGCGCTCCTGGGAGAGGGCCGCGTACTCGTCGACGTCGCGGCGGGAGAAGCCCTCCAGGGTGGCGATCAGGTCGGCGCCGATCCCCTGCGGCACGAAGTTGGTGGCCAGGTTGGTCATCGGGTCGTTGAACCAGGCGCCGCCGTCGGAGGCCATGGGCACGCGGGACATCGACTCGACACCGCCCGCGAGGACCAGGTCCTCCCAGCCCGAACGCACCTTGGCGGCGGCCAGGTTGACGGCCTCCAGACCCGAGGCGCAGAAGCGGTTCTCCTGGACGCCGGCCACCGTGTCGGGCAGGCCCGCGGCGATGGCGGCGATGCGGGCGATGTCGGAGCCCTGGTCGCCGACGGGGCCGACGACGCCGAGCACGATGTCGTCGACTGCGGCCGGGTCGAGGTCCGGGAAGCGGGCGCGGATCTCGTGGATGAGCCCGACGACGAGGTCGATGGGCTTGGTGCCGTGCAGGGCGCCGTTGGCCTTGCCGCGTCCGCGCGGGGTGCGGATCGCGTCGTACACGTACGCTTCGGTGCTCACGAGGAGGCCTTTCGCTGAGGGTGGTCGGACCGTCGGGGGTGCTGGGGGCCGGGGGCCGTCGGCAGAAGTCGGGGGACGTCCCAGTCGCGCGCCACCTCGGCGGTGTCCTGGCCGGGGAGGGCGGGGCCGGTGCGCACGGCGGCCGGGGTGGCGGAGAAGCGCGGGGCCGGGGCGGGCTGGGTGATGCCGCCGTGGTCGGTGAAGGTGCCGCGGGCGGCCAGGTGCGGGTGGTGCGGGGCCTCGCGCAGGGACAGCACGGGGGCCACGCAGGCGTCCGAGCCTTCGAAGACGGCCGTCCACTCCTCGCGCGTACGGCTCTTGAAGCGGGCGGCGACCTGTTCGCGCAGGTCCGGCCAGCGGGTGACGTCGGTGCGGGCGGACGGCTGGTCCTCGATGCCGAGCAGGCGCAGGAACTCGTCGTAGAACTGCGGCTCCAGCGCGCCGACCGCCATGTGCCGGCCGTCGGCGGTCTCGTAGGTGCCGTAGTAGGGGCAGCCGCCGTCGAGCAGGTTGGCGCCGCGGCGGTCCTGCCAGGCGCCCGCGGCGAGCATGCCGTGGATCAGCGCGGAGAGGTGGGCGGTTCCGTCGACGATGGCGGCGTCGACGACCTGCCCGGTGCCCGTCGCGCGCGCGTGGTTCAGTGCGGCCAGGACACCGACGACGAGGTAGAGGGAGCCGCCGGCGAAGTCGCCGAGCAGGTTGGCGGGGACGGCCGGGGGCCGGTCCGGGTCGCCGAGCATGCCGAGGGTGCCGGTGAGGGCGATGTAGGCGATGTCGTGCCCGGCGCGGTCGGCGAGGGGCCCCTGCTGGCCCCAGCCGGTCATGCGGCCGTAGACGAGACGCGGGTTGCGGGCGTGGCACTCCTCGGGGCCGACGCCGAGGCGTTCGGCGACGCCGGGGCGGTAGCCCTCGATCAGGATGTCGGCGCGGGCGGCGAGGTCGAGGACGCGGGCGGGTCCGTCGGGTGCCTTGAGGTCGACGATCACCGAGCGCTTGTTGCGGTTGGTGACGTCGTGCGCCGGGTCGATGGCGAGTCCGGGGCCGCCGGGGCGGTCCACGCGGACGACGTCGGCGCCGAGGTCGGCGAGGAGCATGGCCGCGAACGGGCCGGGCCCGATCCCGGCGAGCTCGACCACGCGCACACCGGCGAGCGGGCCGGGTCCTGGCGTCTTCGCCTCGGTCATCCTGAGCTCCCCGCTGTGACACAACTGATGTAACACCAGTGATGCTAGGAACGTGTTCCACCCGGCACAAGACCTGACGAGCAAGCGCTTAGCCACTGTACGACGGGTGACCGGATTCCGCGCCGTTGTCACGAGGCTGCCGCGTCGGCCCGGTCAGCGCGCGTCCAGCTCCGCGGCCAGGCGCTTGGGCGCGATGGTGCGGTAGCTCTCCTCCACCCAGTCGCACAGCAGCTCGGCCGCCGGGGCGCCCTTGGGCTCCAGCGGGATGCTCACCCAGCCGGACTTCCCCAGGCCGTATCCGGCGGGTTCGGCGCCGGGGCAGGCCAGCGCGTGGGCGTGCGCCGTCTCGTCCGTGAGCTTCACGGTCACCCCCAGCGGGTAGCTGCCGTCGTCGACGCCGAGGAAGACGAACACCTTCTTGTTCACCTTGGCGACGGTCTCTCCCCAGGGGTGCTCCTCCGTGGCGCCCGGCAGCCCGAGGGCGTACTCCCGTACTTTTTCCCACTTCTTCAGGGCGTTCCTGGGCACGGCCATCGGTTTCCTCCGGGCTCGTCGTCGGGCTCCGCACTCCACACGCTAGCCTCGGCCACCGACAACGGCGCGGCTGCGGGACCAAGGGGTGTCATGAGCAGGCTGAACAGGACGGACCGTCCGTACGACATCGTGCTCTTCGGAGCCACCGGCTTCGTCGGGACGCTCACCGCGGAGTACCTCGCCGCGCACGCTCCCGAGGGGCTGCGCTGGGCGATCGCGGGCCGCAGCACCGAGAAGCTGGAGCGGCTGCGGGAGCGGCTGCCCGGCGGCGGCGAGGTGGGGGTGCTGCGGGCGGACGTGGCCGACCCGGACTCCCTGCGCGCCCTCGCCGAGCACGCGCGCGTGGTGGCCACGACCGTGGGCCCTTACGTGCGGTACGGCGAGGAACTCGTCGCCGCCTGTGCGGACACCGGCGCCGACTATCTCGACCTCACGGGCGAGCCCGAGTTCGTGGACCTGATGTACGTGCGGCACGACGCACGCGCGCGTGAGACGGGGGCTCGGCTGGTGCACGCCTGCGGCTTCGACTCGGTCCCGCACGACCTGGGCGCCTACTTCACGGTGCGGCAGCTGCCGGAGGGGGTGCCGCTCACCGTGGACGGCTTCGTCTCCGTGGACGCCGCGTTCTCCGGCGGCACCTTCGCCTCGGCGCTGGGCCAGTTCTCCCGGTACCGGCAGCTGCTCGCGGCGGCCCGGGACCGGCGGCGCCACGAGCCGCGGCTGGTGGGCCGCCGCGCCTCCGCACCGG
>NZ_JAOCQE010000063.1 GCF_025290915.1 Streptomyces sp. 15-116A
GTCGAGCCGCTCGGCGGCGTCGAGGGCTCGACGCAGCTCAGGACCGGCCTCGACCAGCCGGTGCAGGGCGGTGACGAGGGCGGTGGTGCCGGGTTCGGGGTGGTCGACGTCGATGCGGACGGAGACGGTCTCGGCGACCGCGCGGGCGATCTGCCGGGCGGCGGCGAGCGCACGGTCGGCCGTCTGCTCCCCGACGCCGGGCAGCTGCCGCAGCTCGTACCGGCTCGCCTCGTGCACGGCGCGCACGGACGTCATCCCCGCGGCCTCGATCGCCTGCAGCCGCAGCCGCCCCTCGGTGACGTCCTTCAGCCGGGCGACGGGGATGGCCCCGAGCTCCTCGGCGACGAGCCGGTCCCGGATCGGGGCGAGCGCGGAGCGTACGGCGTCCAGGGCGCGGTGATGGTCCTCCCTCAGGGCGCGAGCCGCCCCGTACAGCTCCCCGGCCCGCGCACACACCACCCGCGCCCCGCGCCCGGCCTGAGGCACGTCCCTCACCATCACACCCCCCGCCCGTCCGGAAACAGCCGCTCGATGAAGGCCATCGTGGCACGGGGCACTGACAACGCGGGCCGGCGGCGGGCACCGGTCGCCTGGCGGCGGCACGCGGCACGCAGCGGACGGCAGCCGTCGGGCGCAAGGCGGCACGCAGCGGGCCGGAGGTGGCCGGAGGTGGCCGGAGGTGGCTGGACCTCGTCGGCGTTTCACAGGGACCCCTTAGCATGTTCGAACTCACGACCATCGCCTGGTCATCTGTTCTTCACGGGGGCGCAACAATTGAGACCCGCACGAGCCCGCATATCCCCGCCACGGGCGTTGCTGTGGACCACGGCCGGTGTGGCGGCTCTGGCCTTCCTGCTGGCGATGGAGGTCGCCGCGCGCCGCTACGGCACGGCGGGACCGCTCACCCATCAGGTGCGGGAGCTGATATTTCCGCCCAAGTCGGGACCTCGCCTCTACGCCGGCCTGGCCCTGACGATGGTGGTCCTCACCTGGCGGCAGCGGTTCGTCGCGCTGGGCACGGCGCTCGCCGTCGACGTCGCCTTCGTACTGGTGCGGTGGGCGGTCGGCGCCGACCCGGGCCTCACCGACGGCAACTTCGGCAACGGCGCGCTGTGGGTGATCGTGGGCATCGCGGGGATCGCCGTCACCCGCCGGACCGGCGCCGAGCGCCTGCTGCTGCTCAAGGGCGTGGGGCTGGGCCTGCTGCTGATGGCCGGCCAGAAGGCGGGAGACGCCTGGCTGCTCATCACGTCCAAGACCCGTGAGACGGTGCTCGACGAGTACGTCGTCACCGCCGATCACGCGCTGGGCGACCCGTCCTGGCTGGCCGGCCGGCTCGTGGCGGCCACCGACCCGGTGAGCACGCACGTCCTCAACCTCGTCTACGGCCAGCTCCCGCTGGCGGCGGCCATCGTCGCGCTGTACCAACTGCGGCACGTGGCGGTCGAGCGCCGCTTCCCGAGCCATCACCTGGTGCGTACGTTCCTGGTGATCGGCCTGATCGGGCCGGGCATCTACATGATCTTCCCGGTCGTCGGCCCGGTGTACGCCTTCGGCGCGGACGGGGGCGCGTGGGCGACGGCCCACCTGTGGCCGAACGCGCTGCCGTCGCTGGACCTCCCGCAGCCGATGCCGTTCGACGAGATCACCCCGCGCAACTGCATGCCCAGCCTGCACACGGCGTGGGCCGTCTGTCTCTTCATCCACTCCCGGGACGGCTCACGGCCGATGCGCCTCGCGGGCACGTTCTGGCTGATCGGCACCCTCGGCGCGACCCTGGGCTTCGGCTACCACTACGGCGCGGACCTCGTCGCCGGCGTGGTCTTCGTGCTCACCATCGACGCGGCGATGCGCGCGACCGCCCACGGCTGGGACCGCTCCGGCACCCGGCTGGTCACCTACGGCGCGACGGTCTTCACCGCGCTCCTGCTGTCGTACCGCTACCTGCCGACGCAGATGGCCGAACTCCCCTGGTGCTTCGGCCCGTTGATGATCCTGGCGATGGCCTCGGTGATCTACGGCTACGTCCGCACGACCCGCGCGTGGGCCCGCAAGCCCACCCCGATCCCACCCCCGGAGCCCACGCCCGCGGGGCCGCAGGCGGAACTGGTCTGATCGCCCGGCCCCACGGGATCACCCGGACGCAGGGAGTAGCACAGTCTCCCAGTCCTGCGGTCCGTGCCTAACCTGGAGGGCATGTATCAGGCCCCCGCCATCGCTCCGCCACCCGGAAGCGCGCCGTGAGCCGGGTCCGGGTCCTGGTGACCGGTTCCGCGGACGGTCTCGGACGCGCCGCGGCGGACGCACTGCTGTCCGCCGGGCACGACGTCGTCGTGCACGCCCGCAACGAGCAGCGCGCCGCCGCCCTGGACGCGCTGACCGCCCGCGGGGCGCACCTGGTGCTGGGCGACTTCGAGGACCGCGACGCCGTACGGCACCTCGCCGCCGGGCTGAACGACGCCGAGCCGCTCGACGCGGTCATCCACAACGCCGGAGTGTGGAGCGGACCGGCGGTCATGCCGGTCAATGTCATCGCCCCGTACCTGCTCACGGCCCTGCTCCCCGCACCGCGCCGCCTGGTGTACCTGAGCAGCGGCTCGCACTTCAGCGGGCGTCCCTCGCTCGCCGACGTCGACTGGCAGGGCAGGCGCCCGGGCTCGTACGCCGACAGCAAGCTCTACGTCACCGCCCTCGCCGCCGCGGTGGCCCGCCTGCGCCCCGGGGTACTGAGCAACGCCGTGGATCCGGGCTGGGTCCCGACCAGGATGGGCGGCCCGAACGCGCCGGACGACCTCGAACTCGGCCACCGGACCCAGGAGTGGCTGGTGACCGGCGACGCCCCCGAGGCCCGCACCACCGGCGGCTACTGGTATCACCGCAGGCGGCAGCAGCCGCATCCCGCGGTCCACGACGAGGAGTTCCAGGACCGCCTGCTGCGGGCCCTGGCCGAGGAGACGGGCGTCACGCTCGCCTGAATCGCGGAATCAGGGGCCGCCGGCAGTGGTCCGGGGCGCTGCGGGCCGGGGTGCTGCGGACCTTGTCGACGGTGCTCTCCTTCGGCGCTCTCGAAAGGAAGAGCGACGGGCGCGGCCCCGCCCGGTAGCGGCCCGCGTCCACCGGTCGGTGGACACGGGGTTCAGACTGCCGGTCCTCATGCCGCCTCTGCTCTCGCGGCCAGCATGAACGTCATGACCGACATCTCCGTAAGGATGGCGCGCTGGAGCGCCCTCCACCCCGGGCGGGCGATCACCGGCTGGCTCGTCTTCGTGGTGCTGTGCCTCGGCGCAGGGATCACCGCCGGAACCCACCAGGCGACCACCGAGGACTACTGGGTCGGCGAGGCCGGCCGGGCCGAGCGGCTGGCGACCGAGGCCGGGCTGCAGCGCAAGCCGGTCGAGCACATCACGATCCGCGACGGCGCCGGTCGCGACGGCGACAGCGGCGTCGACAGCACCGGCGACGGCGGCGGCGGTAGCGGCAGCACCGGAGCCGGCGCCGAGGCCACCGCCGAGACCACCGCCGCCGCCCGGGACATCGCCGCGCGGATGGCGAAGCTGCCGGAAGTCGCGAGCGTCGCCGACCCGGTGCGCTCACGCGACGGCGACACCGTCCGCGTGTCGGTGACCCTCAAGGGCCCTGAGCTGGAGGGCAAGAAGAACGTCGTCCCGCTGCTGGCGGTGACCGAGGAGGTGGCGAAGGCCCACCCCGGTCTGCGGATCGAGGAGACCGGCTCCCCCGCGATCAGCAAGGGCGTCAACGACCAGCGTGACGAGGACCTCGCCCTCTCCGAGCGGATCTCGCTGCCGGTCACGCTGATCACGCTGCTGGTCGTCTTCGGCTCGGCGGTGATGGCCGGGGTGCCGCTGTTGCTGGCGCTGACATCGATCGCCGCGGCGATGGGCCTCAACATGCTGGCCTCGCACCTGATCCCGGACGCGGGCGTGGGCACGAACCTGATCCTTCTGATCGGCCTGGCGGTCGGCGTCGACTACACGCTCTTCTACCTCAAGCGGGAGCGCGAGGAGCGGGCACGCGCGGGCGGGCGGCTCACGTCCGAGGCGCTGGTGGAGCTGGCGGCGGCGACGGCCGGGCGGTCGATCGTGATCTCCGGGCTCGCGGTGATCGCGTCCACGGCAACTCTCTATCTCGCCACCGACGTGATCTTCTCCTCGCTCGCCACGGGCACCGTTCTGGTCGTCGCCGTTGCGGTGGCGAGTTCGCTGACCGTGCTGCCCGCGCTGCTGGTGACGCTCGGCCGGCGCACCGAGCGCCGGGCCGCGCGGCGGGCCGTACGGCTGGCACGGAAGGGAAAGGCGCCGCGCGCCGAGCGGGCCGAACGGGCCGAACGGGCCGAGACCGGGCGGTTCTTCGCCGCCCTGCTGCGTCCCGCGCGGCGGCGCCCGGCGGCAACACTGGTCGTCTCCGTGCTCGCGCTGCTAGCGCTGGCGACGCCCGTGCTGCAGATGAAGCTGATCGACCCGGGCCGGGACACCTTCTCCCGCGCCATCCCGGCCATGCGGGCGTACGACCGGCTGACCGCGGACTTTCCCGAGCTGCTCGTGAAGCACGAGGTGGTGGTGCGCAACGCGCCCGCGCAGGCGAACGAGGCGCGGCGGGCGCTGGCCGAACTGGATGAACGCACGCGGGCGGACGCGCTGTTCGCGCAGCACACCACGCCCTCGCTGTTCGCGAGACACGCCGCGCCCTCGCTGCGCACCTCCGCGGACGGCCGTACCAGCGTGCTGGAGCTGTCCGTGCCGCACCCCGCCCAGGCCGGCGAGGCGGTCCGGTCGCTGGAGCGGCTGCGGGACGTCCACATCCCGGCCACGACCGGGAAAGTGCGGGGCGCCGAGACCGCCGTCAGCGGCGATGTCGCGCGCGGTCAGGACTACGTCCATTACGAGCGTGCCAAGCTGCCGTGGGTGCTCGGGGCGCTGCTGCTGGTGACGTTCCTGATGACGGTGTGGGCGTTCCGTTCGGTGGTGATCGGCCTCCTCGGCGTCTTGCTGAACCTCCTCTCCGCGGCCGCCGCGCTCGGCGTGATGGTGGCGGTCTTCCAGGGAACCTGGGCGGAGTCGTTGCTGGGCTTCGACTCGATCGGCGCGATCGCGTCCCGGGTGCCGCTGTTCCTCTTCGTGATCCTCTTCGGCCTCTCGATGGACTACCAGGTGTTCGTGGTCAGCCGGATCCAGGAGGCCCGGCAGCGCGGCCTGTCCTCCCGCGAGGCGGTGCTGGACGGCATCGGGAAGTCGGCGAAGGTGGTCACCAGCGCGGCGATCGTCATGGTCACGGTCTTCGGCGGCTTCGTCGCCCTGCACCTGGCGGAGATGAAGCAGATGGGCTTCTGCCTCGCGGTGGCGGTGCTGCTGGACGCGGTGGTGATCCGGATGATGGTGCTGCCGGCCGCGCTGCTGCTGCTCGGCGACCGGGCGTGGTGGCCGTCGCGCCGGACCGCGGCCCGCGTCGCGCGGTCCGAGCCGGCCGTGCCCGTAGGCTGACGCGGTATGAGCAGCGAACCGCGGCAGCCGGAGGAGGGCCTCGGCATACGCCGGCTCCACCGCTGGTACGACGTCTGCTGGGTGTTCCTCGGCCTGGCCCCCTCGGCCATCGCCCTGCACCACGGCGGCCCGAAGGGCTGGTGGTCGGCGGCGGTGCTCGCCGTACTCGGCGTGAGCTACGGGCTGCTGCGGCTGCGGCCGGGCGGCCGGCCGGTGCGACCGCTCGCCCGCACCGCCTTCCTGTGGCTGCTGATCCCCGCGCTCGGCGCGATGGCGGCGCTGCCGGGCGGCGGGGCGGCGCTGCTGATCGTGTCGCTGCCGATGTTCTGGATCTACGCGGACGGGCCGCGCGGCGCGGTCGTGCTCAGCGGCGCCGCCACCGCCGCCAGCGTCCTCGGCGGCGTCGCCGACCAGGGCTGGAGCCCGGACTTCGGCACCGGCAACACCACCGCCGCCCTCATCGGCTACGCCACGAGCGCGCTGCTCGGGCTCTGGCTGCACCACGTCGCCACCCGCAACGACGCGCGCGCCGAGCGGCTGGGCGCCGAACTCGAAGCCGCCCAGCAGCAGTTGGCGCAGGCACACCGCCGCGAGGGCGCCGCCGCGGAGCGCGAGCGGCTGGCGCGGGAGATCCACGACACGCTCGCGCAGGGCTTCGCCTCCATCGTGGTCCTGGCGGAGGCGGCCCGTACATCCCTGGAGTCCGACCCGGCGCGCAGGGCGCAGCAGTTGCGTTCCATCGAGCAGACCTCCCGCGAGAACCTGGCGGAGGCCCGCGCGCTGGTCGGCCCGGCCCCGCGGACCGGCGCCGGCACCGACGCGCTGCGCCGCACCCTGGAGCGCTTCACCGAGGACACCGGCATCCCGGTGACGGCGGAGCCGCCCGAGCACGGCCCCGAGCTCGACCAGACGACCCGTATCGCGCTGTTGCGCTGCACCCAGGAGTCCCTGGCGAACGTCCGCAAGCACGCCGCCGCCACCACCGTGGGCCTCGTGCTCAGCGTCGGCCCCGGCACGGTCGAGCTGGAGATCACCGACGACGGCCGCGGTTTCCGCGTCGACGAGGCGAGCGGCTTCGGCCTGGACGGCATGCGCCGCAGGCTCGCGGAACTCGCCGGTGAGCTGACCGTCACCAGTTCCCCCGGCGACGGCACCCGCGTCCTCGCCGTACTCCCCGCCCGAGGTCAGGAGTGACATGACGCACGAGCCCAGGCTGCGCATCGTCGTGGCCGACGACCACACCGTCATGCGCTCGGGACTGGTGGCACTGCTCTCCGCGGAGCCGTCCATCGAGATCGCCGGCGAGGCGGGCGACGGCCGCGCGGCGGTGCTCCTGGTCGGCGAGGTACGCCCGGACGTGGCGCTGCTCGACCTGCGGATGCCGGTGCTCGACGGGGCCGGCGCCACGGAGCGGATCGTGGCGGAGCACCCCGGCACCCGGGTGCTGATCCTCACCACGTACGACACCGACGCCGAGATCGAGCGCGCCGTGGAGGCGGGCGCGACCGGCTATCTGCTCAAGGACGCCACCCGCGAGCGCCTGGTGGAGGCGATCCACGCGGCCCACCGCGGCGAGACGGTGCTGGCGCCCCGGGTCGCCCAGCGACTGATGGCACGGATGCGCCGCCCGGCACCGGCCGAACTGACCAGCCGGGAGGTGGACGTCCTGACCGCGGTCGCCGACGGCCTGTCGAACCCGGAGATCGGCGAGCGCCTCTTCATCACCGAGGCAACGGTAAAAACCCATCTGCTCCGCGTCTTCGCCAAGCTCGACGTCAACGACCGCACCCGGGCGGTAGTGGTGGCGATGGAACAGGGCCTGCTACGACGAACGGACCCATGACACTCGGGGCGGCATCGACCGCGAGGTCGCTGCACTGCGAATGAAAAGCAAGCGAACCTCCAGGGCGAGATGTACCTCCAAGGCTCGGCAGGCTGGACATCAACTGTCAGATGCGGCAGCGGAATGCCTGCGGACTGGCCGGGTGTCCGCAGGCGGAGAAATTCATGGCACGCGGGCCGGACCTGCCAAAGACTCCTGCTTCCGGCAGCGCCTACCACGAACCGGCGCGGACCAAGGAGGGCCTGAACTCACCAGAACGTCAAACTGCATCCGTGTCAGCCTCGTATTCGAAGCCGACGCGGAGGCGGAAACGCCGCCCCGAGACCGCCCTTCTGATCGCGGGGCGGCATCCCAAAAGGCCTCACCGCCTGAGCGATCAGTAGTGGTAACGAGCCGCGAGGATGACGATCTCCTTGTCCGTCACCAGGTAGACGAGGCGGTGCTCGTCGTCGATCCGTCGCGACCACGCCCCCGGCAAGTGGTACTTCAGCGGCTCAGGCTTACCCATACCCGAGAAGGGGTCCCGCCTGACGTCCTCGATGAGCTTGTTGATGCGGGCAAGCAACTTGCGGTCGTTCTTGAGCCAGGACGTGTAGTCCTCCCAGCCCTGATCCTCGAAGAGGAGCCTCACGCAGCACCCTCACGTGCCGCATCCGGCGAGTCGGGGTCGATCAGCTCTCGCTCAGACACGTTGATGTTGGACAGGGCGTTCTCATACGCCTTGAGGAGTCGGCGAGCGTTCGCCGGAGAGCGCAGGAGGTACGAGCCTTCGCGCAGCGCTGCGTAGTCCTCAGCCGAGACGAGCACGGCATTGCCGTGCTTGGAGACGATCTCGATGGCCTCGTGGTTGTCGTTGACCTTCTTGATCAGCGGAAAGAGAGCCTTGCGGGCTTCGCTCGCAGTTATGGACATGGCCTAACCTTTTCCCGGCAGTGGTACCAAATAACGTACCACCTTCACCGCCTCTAGGCAGAGCAGATGCGGACGAAGATCAGAGCCCACCACGCTCGGGTAACAGCAAGGGGCCGACGCGAACGAGCCGACCCCTGTCACCTGAGCGCTTGAGAAGTATCTAGCGGAAAGTGATGAATCGATCACACATTGAAGCGGAACGTGCACAACAACGCTCCCACCTGCAGAAACGGGCGCCTGCCAGATTCAAGTCGGCACAGAACCAGCACGGGCACCAAGGTCGGTGCCCAGGCCCCGCGACCAGTCATCTGGTCGGGACCTCAATAGCGCGGCATACGGCCTGGCTCTTTGGGTGACGTCGCTACGCTTGCCCTCATCACGACGCTGCCCGATACCGGAGGACTTCCAGTGACGCCGACCGCTGCCAAGCCCGGCCCTCCGGCGCGTCGCGAGCACTGGTTCCAGCCGCGCCGGTCCGGTTTCCGGTGGGAGCAGGAAGGCTTGGAGCACGTACGGCAGCTGATGCCGAACGCCGAGCCGTACCGGGCGTGGGCGACGTTCCGGTTCACCGGTGTCACGGGCCGGGTCAACGAGTGCGATCTGCTGATCGCCGTGCCCGGCGGCGTCTACCTGCTGGAGCTGAAGGGACACCCGGGCCGGGTGGTGAACCACGGGGACACGTGGCAGTTCCACGGTGACCGGGTCCGGACACTGCGCAACCCGCTGCACCTCACCGACCTCAAGGCCAAGGAACTGAAGGCACAGCTGGAGCGTGCCGCGCACGCGGCGGGGATCCCCGAGGCGAAGATCCCCTTCATCAAGCCGGCGGTCTTCCTGCACGACCCCGACCTGGTGAGCGAGCTGGACGAGTTCCAGCGCGCGTCGGTGTATGGGCGCAACGGCGGTACGAGCGGGCTGCCCGGCATCTGGGACGGTCTGCTCGGCCTGCCACCGGAGCGGGAGAGCTGGCGCGTCACCCCGCAGGACAGCCAGCGGCTCGAAATGCTGATGAAGCGCATCGGGATCAGCCACTCCACCAGCCACCTGCGCTTCGGGGACGACTGGCAACTTGAGCCGCGCGCGATGGACGCGGGCCCCGGCTGGGAGGACCGGCTCGCCCGGCGCGTCGACGGCCTGGTCAAGGAGAGCGGCCGAGTCCGGATCTATCTGTCGGGCCAGGCCGCGTCGGCGGAGCAGCGCGGCCGGGTGGACCGGGCGGCCCTGCGCGAGTACCAGGTGCTCCAGGGCATCAACCACCGGGGCATCGTCCAGGCCGTCCAAATCCGCGAGCACCAGGGTGGCCCGGCGATCCTCTTCCGGCACCGGGAGTCGGACCTGCGCCTCGATGCGTATCTGAACGCATACGGCGACCGGCTCTCGCCCGCCGTGCGCCTGGACCTGGTGCGCCAGCTCGCCGAGGCCGTCCGCTACGCCCACAATCGGTCGCTGTACCACCGGGCGCTGTCGGCGCGCTCGGTGTACGTGTCCGCGCGCGAGGACGGCACGGAACCGGTGCTGCGGATCGCCGACTGGCAGACCGCCGCCCGGGACTTCGACACCACCGCGCACCTCAGTCTCGGGCAGACACCGCTGGATTCCGGTCTGGTGGCCGACATCGCCCAGGTGTATCTGGCCCCTGAGACCGCCAGGGAGTTCGCGGACCCGGTGGACCTCGATGTCTTCGGTATCGGGGCGCTCTCGTATCTCCTGCTGACCGGCAAGCCGCCCGCCGAAGCCCGGGGCGCCCTGGTGGACCGGCTCGCCGCGGACGGCGGACTGCATCCGTACGCGGTGTCCGACAGCGTCTCCGCGGCTCTGGACGATCTGGTCTTCCGGGCCACCGCCTCCGACGTGCAGAGCAGGTTGTCGTCCGCCGACGAGTTCCTGCGGCTGCTCGATGCCGCGGAGGCCGAGGATGCCGCGGCCCGGCGTGGGGCCGTCGAGGTCGCGGACCCGCTCACGGCCAAGGCCGGCTCCCGTCTCGATGCCGAGTGGGAGGTCGTACGGGTCCTGGGCACGGGTGCGACCGCCCGCGCCCTGCTGGTGCGCCGTGTCGAGGACGGCGTGCCGGACCCGGCGTCGCTGCGGGTGTTCAAGGTCGGGCTCGACCGGGAGAAGGACACGCGGCTCTACGCAGAGGCGAAAGCTCTGCGCGAGGTGGGCGGCAACCGCATCGTGAAGCTGCTCGCCGCCCCTCGTGAGCTGGGCGGGCACACCGTTCTGGAGATCGAGTACGCGGGGGGGTTCCGCTCGGCCGGCGACCGGGAGCCGGTGAGTCTCGGCTCGCGGCTGCGCAGCGAGGGCCGGCTGGGGTACGCCCAGCTGGAGCGGTTCGGCAACGACCTCTTCGAGGCCCTGGACAGTCTGGCCGCCCGCGGAGTCCGCCACCGCGACATCAAGCCGGACAATCTGGGCCTGTTCAAGCGCAGTGACGGCTCCTGGCAGCTGATGCTGTTCGACTTCTCCCTGGCCGACGCCCCCGACCAGGACCTCCAGGCGGGCACCCGCGGCTACCTCGACCCCTTCCTGGGCGGCAGCCGCCGCGCCCGCTACGACGACCACGCGGAGTGGTACGCGGCGGCGGTCACCCTGCACGAGATGGCCTCGGGCGAGCGGCCGGTGTGGGGCGACGGCCAGAGCGATCCGCTGACCGTCCCCAAGGCGGAGCTCTACGTGGCCCGCGAGCTGTTCGAGGCCGCGCTGGCGGAAGGGCTCACCGAGTTCTTCGGCAAGGCCCTGCACCGTGACGTGGAGCAGCGCTTCGACAGCCTCCACCACATGCAGGAGGCCTGGCGCGAGCTGTTCCGTCGCGCGGATTCGACGCGTCCGCCCACCACGCCCGCGACGGTCGACGCGCAGGCGGCGGACGTGGAGGACGCCCGCGAGCAGGCCGCCGCCGCCGCGGACCTGACGACCCCCCTGCACGCCGCGGGGCTGTCGCCGCGGGCGGTGTCGGTGGCCGCCGGCCTCGGTGCCGAGACGGTGGGTCAGCTCCTGGACGTCCCGCCGCACACGATCTCCCGCGCACGGGGCGCGGGCAACGTGATCCGCAAGGAGCTCAACCGGCGCCACCGCCAGTGGACCCAGGAACTCCGCAGGCGCGCCACCGCGAAGAAGCCCGTACGAGTGCCGGCCGACGCACCCGGCGAGACGGTGGAGTCCGTCGACACACTCGCGGCCCGGCTGATCCCGGCCGAGAGCGGCCCCCGCACCCGCCC
Organism: Streptomyces sp. 15-116A; assembly: GCF_025290915.1. GTDB lineage: Bacteria > Actinomycetota > Actinomycetes > Streptomycetales > Streptomycetaceae > Streptomyces. Next base: position 11,472 of record NZ_JAOCQE010000063.1, read on the forward strand.
CCGCCGCGACATCGTCCTCGCGACGCTGGGCCTGCCGGGCGTCGCGCAGGCCGGTGAACTGCCGCCGTGGCCCGCCCAGTCGGCGATCGCCAAGGCCCTCGGCGTCAGCCAGCCGACCGTCTCGGGGAACCTGAGCGCCGCGATCGAGCAGTGGGCGGCGCTGCCCTGGCTGGAGAAGATCCGGGACGAGCTGGTGACCATACTGTCCGAGCAGGGCAGGATCATGACCGCGCAGGAACTCGCCACCGAGCTGCGGGTACGGCACACCCCGCACGACGAGGACGGTACGGAGGACCGGGCCGGCCTCCAGACGCAGGCCCTGGCCGTCGTGCGGACGGCTGCCGAGATCGAGTCCCGCCGCGACGATGCCGCCGCCGCGGGGGACGGCGACGAGGACGGCGCCTCCCGGTTCGCCGTGCTGCGCCGCGGCAGCACGGTACTGCTGGCCCTGGTGGACCTGCCCGGCAGCGACGATCCGACTCCGGTGGAGCTCGCCGAGTACGCGACGTTGCTCGGCAGGGCAGCCGAGGATGTGGCAGCCCGCGATCCGCTGCCCGGCGGCGCCGCCGTCCTGCGGGAGCTGCGCGCGGTGCCCGCCCCGGAGGGGATGGCCCCGCTGGCCGACACCCGCCTGCTGACCCTGGCCGCCGCGATGGCGGGCGGAGTCGGCGTCACGCCGCGCTTCGAGCTGTTCCCCCTCGATCTGGGCCTCGGCCGGGCGCTGCGGATCTCGCAGGCCGCGGCAGGAGTACGTCCCGGTATCGGGATCGGTGCCGACGACCTGCTGAGCCGGGTGAGGTCTCGCTTCCCTGGCCTTGCCGCGCTCATGGGCGTCACGTACGTGGAGTGGGAGGAGGCACTGTCCGAGGCGCACTTCCCGCTGGAGTACGACCGGGACAGGCGGCGATTCTTCCCGCCCGCACGGGATGTCGAGCAGAGCCGCCCGGCCTTCACCGGCTCGGTGCTGACGAGCACCGGCGCGCTGTACGAGGCCGCGCAGGGCCAGCTGGCGGAGGGGCGGGACCCGCGCCGGGTGATGGAAGCGCGGCTTCAGGAGGCGGTGCGGCGGGGCGGGTTCCTCGCCCTGACCGTCCGGGGCGCCCAGCTGCCCGGCACGGCCGAAGGGCTCGCCGCCCGGTTCGACGTGCTGCCAGTTGATGTGGACGAGCTGTTCCTGGCCGCCCTGCGGACCCTGGCCGACGAGCAGCAGGTGCGGTGGGGGGCCCTGCTGAAGGCGGACGCCAAGTTCGCCGAGACCGGCCGGATCGGACCCGCACTGGCGTCGTACACCCGGCTTGCCGCCGAGCGTGTCGCCGCCCGCTGCACGACCCTCGCCGAGCAGTCGGGGGCGCGCACGGTGCTCCTCGCCCATCGGGCCTCGCTGGTGTCCCGGTACTGGGACGTGGGAGGCCGCGAGCTGCTGGTGTCCCTCCAGGAGGCGGCCCGCCGTCCGACCGCCGTGCCCCACGGTCTGTGGCTGCTGGTCCCCATGGACGACCCGCAGGCCACCCCCGCGTTGGACGGCCGCACGGTGGACGTGGTGGACCGGGTGAGCGAATGGGTGGTTCTGGAGGGGCTGTTCATGAAGGAGTTGGAGGGACTTCTGCAGGCGAGCTGACGGCTGACGCCAGATCAGTCGGAGGTCATAAGATCTGCGTCGTGGGGGACGACAAGGAAAGCAAGCAAGCGAAGACGGACTACGCCTGCGCAGGGGAACGGCACTACGGGGATGCCTCCTATCTGCACGGCGACGGACGGCTGTTGAACGCGGACCATCTGTTCGGGCTCGCGGTGGAGTGCCTGATGAAGGCCCTGCTGCTGCGGTTCGGCGGGTCGGGCAAGGTGTCCATGACGGACAGGAAGAACAGGCCGGCCAAGATGCCCTTCTGGGACAACCCCAGTACAGGCGACCGCGAACCGCTGCTGCACATCGCCCAGATGTGCTCGGCCCTGCCCCTGCTGCTTCAGGGACGCCCCGCCCCCGCGCTCGACGAAGCCCTGACGAGGGTTTCCGCGGACTTCGAGAAGTGGGTCGTCGACGACCGCTACACCGACGGAACCCACCTCGACCTGGATCTGCTGGCCCGCCGTCAGGAGGCGGCGACCCTCGCCCACGAGCTGCATCTGCACGTTCAATTCACCGGAAAGCTGCCATGACCCTCTACGACGCACCGGTCCGCTTCGACGAGGCGCGTCCGGCCGCCTTCGCCCTCGCCCGCGAGGTCGCCGCGGAAGGCTTCGACGTCCTCCTGGTGAGGGACGTGCTCGGCAGGTTCTCCCTGGTGGTGGAGGACGGAGCAGAGGACAACCCGGCGAGCAGCGAACAGGCCGACCGCTGGCGGGAGTCCTTCACCGGCCGACTGGGCCGCTACAGCGGCGAACGTCCGCTCGTGCTCACCTCGGTCATGCGCCTGCCGGCATCGCTGACGGCCTCGCCCCGCGCCCTGGAGGTCGTGTCGGCCACCGGCACGGCAGGCGCGGTCCGTTTCCTCGACAACACGGTCGTCGGTGAGGAGTGGTCCCATGTCACCACCCCCTCCGCCACGGACAACACCGGGGCTCCGCGCCCCCGCCGTACGGCCGTGTACGGGTTCAAGGGCGGTGTGGGCCGTACGACGGCGACCGCGGTGCTCGCCCGCCGGCTCGCCGACCAGGGGCTGATCGTGCTGGTCGTCGACCTCGACCTGGAGTCGCCCGGCGTGGGCCCGCTCCTCCTTGGGGACGGCACCCTCTGCACGCACGGTGTCGTGGACCACCTGGTGGAGTCGGCGCTCGGCAACGAGGACGGCCTGGAGATCGTGACCCGCTCCGGGTACATCCCGCGCAACCAGGGCGAGTTGTGGATCGCTCCGGCGCGCGGTGCGGGCACCGATGGTGTCCCCAACGCTTACGTGGACAAGCTCAACCGGGTGTACGCCGACGCGGAGGGCGCCCGCTTCACCGACCGCCTGGCCGCCACGGTCCGTGCCTGTGAGGAGGCGGTGGAACGCAGCGACAGCGGCCGTCTGCCCGACGTGGTGCTGCTCGACAGCCGGGCGGGCATCCACGACGTGGCGGCCGTGACCATCTCCCATCTGTGCGACTACGCGCTGCTGTTCGCCGCGGACAACGACCAGACGTGGTCGGGCTACCGGGACCTGTTCGAGGCGTGGGCGGCCTCCGGGCAGGCCCCGGCGATCCGGCAGAAGCTGCGCATGGTGGCCTCGATGGTCCCGGACTCGGTGCACTACTCGAAGGACACCCACCTCGAGTCGTTCCGCCAGAACGCCCACGCGGCGTTCAGCGTCCTGTACGACTCGCTGGCGCCGGACGAGGTCTCCGGAGCCGCAGACGGCGCCTGGGCCCTGGAGGACGACTCCGCGCCCCACTCCCCGATCCCGATCCTTTTCGAGCCGGGTCTGGTCGGGATGAACGTGCCGAACTCCCCGGACTGGCAGGACCGCGCCTTCGTCCAGGCCGCGTACCGTGACTTCCTGAGCACGGCAGTTCCGCTGATCCTGGCGGGGACGGCCGAGGATTCCGACACCGAGGCCGCCGAGTACACCGAGTCCGCCGAACCCGAGGACGACCGCCCATGACCGAGCCACTGACCCCCGGCGAGTACCGCGACCTGCTGTCGCGTGCGCTGGAGGGCACTGTGGACGCGGACACCCGGCCCCCCGAGCCGCACACCCTGTACATGCCGGACGCGCACCGCAACGCGCTGTACGTCGACAGTACGGTGGTGCAGGGCGACCGGGGGGTCGGCAAGACCTTCTGGGCCCGTTCCCTCCTCGACCCGGAACTGCGCGAGGCGGCGGCTGCCGAGTACCGCATCAACCGGCTGAACCGGCTGCGGGTCACCCCCGGCTACGGCATGGACATCGTGCCGCACTACCCGGGCCCGCTGGCTCTGCCCTCACTTCTTGCGGGCGGCGCGCTGCCGGAGGAGATCTGGCAGGCCGTCCTGCTCACCGCCCTCGGGCAGCCCGAGCTGCGGGCGACCGGGGACTGGGCCGAGCGGGTGCTCTGGGTACGCACCAACGCCCAGTTCGCCGACGCCACCATTGTGCGGGCGGACACGGAGGCCGCCGCCGAGAACATCGTGCGCCTGCTGGTCTTCGACGGCCTGGAGCATCTGCACACCGACTGGGACACCCGCAACCGGCTGATCGCCGAGCTGCTCCGCCTGGCGATGCGAATGCGCTTCGGCACCCGGAACATCCGCCTGAAGCTGTTCCTGCGCCCCGACATGTTCGACGCGGCCAAGCAGCTCTTCCCCGACGCGTCGAAGCTGTCCGGCAACGCGGCCCTCCTGGAGTGGACCCGCACCGACCTGTACGGGCTGCTCTTCCACCACCTGGGCAACGAGGACGACGAGGCGGCCGAGAGGTTCCGCCGCTTCACCGGCGGCTGGAAACCCTTTGAGTCGGCCACGCGCGTGCGCTACGCGACCCCGCCGGAACTGCGCAACGAGGAGAAGGCCCAGCGGCCGCTGTTCGAGCGGATCGCCGGCCTGTACATGGGCACGAACGTCCGCCAGGGCCGCCCCTACGCCTGGCTGCCCAACCATCTGATGGACAGCAACGGCCGGATCAGTCCGCGTACCTTCCTCAAGGCCCTCGACGTGGCCGCCGAGACGACGCGGGTCTCCCACCCTTCGCACGCCCGCGCGCTGCATCACGACGCCCTCCGGGACGGTGTCCGCGAGGCGTCCAAGGTCCGTGTCGAACAGATCATCGAGGACACCCCATGGGTGAAACTGGCCATAACGCCGCTCAAGGGCTGCCAGGTCCCCATTTCGCAGCGGGAGATCATCCGGATCTGGGAGAGCCACGACCTGCCGCGGCTGCTGCGCGACGAGACGGCCCGCTACGCCCAGGCCGACCGCCCCGAGCTGGTCCGCACGGGCCCGCGGCACCCCGACGACCTGGCACGCCTGGTCCGGGAGCTGATCGACCTGGGTGTCCTGCGTCACCGGCCGCAGAACAGCAAGGAAGAGCTCGACCTGTACTCCCTCCTGGACCTCCCCGACATCTACCGCCTCGCCTTCGGCCTGGGCCGCCTCGGCGGGATTCCGCTCGCCAAGCAGTAGATCCCGGTGGGTCCGCCGGGCCGTCCGGCCTGGCAGGATGGATCGACCGGCGCGAGAGCACGCGCCGCGACCACGAAGCGAAGGAACACCCCGGTGCCCTCCCAGGATGCCCGCCCGACCGACACGCCGGCCGCCGCGCCGCTGGACCATGCCGCGCTGCTCAAGGACCTCCAGAAGCAGGTCGCACTCCTGGAGGACGACCTGCGTGAGCGCGCCCACGGCGACAGCGAGCAGGCCGCGGCCCTGAAGGCCGAGTACGAGCAGGCCCTCCTGTCGGACCGTACCTCGGTCATGTACGAGTCGTGGCTGGAGGAGCGGGTGGTGCAGATCGCCGCCGCCTGGGTCCTCGCCTGTGTCTTCGTCCGCTTCTGCGAGGACAACGGCCTCGTCTCCGAAGCCCGGCTGTCCGGCCCCGGTGAGCGGCTCGCCGAGGCGCAGGACAACCACGACGAGTTCTTCCGGGAGCACCCCGAGTTGAACGACCGCGACTGGCTCAAGGAGTCCTTCCGCGCGCTCGGTCGCGAGCACGAGATCACCGAGGGCCTCTTCGATCCGGCGCACAACCCGCTGTGGGAACTCGATCCCTCCTACGGCGCCGCCTCCCGCCTGCTCTCCTTCTGGCGCGAGCGCGGCCCCGACGGCCGCATCCGCCACGACTTCACCGACCGGAGCCTCAACACCCGTTTCCTCGGCGACCTCTACCAGGACCTGTCCGAGCACGCCCGCAAGACGTACGCGCTGCTCCAGACCCCGGAGTTCGTGGAGGAGTTCATCCTCGACCTCACCCTGGATCCGGCCCTGGAGGAGTTCGGCCTGGACCCGGCGTGGAAGCACGTCCCCGAGGACTGGCGGGGCGAGACGTCCGAGGAGATCGACGAGAACGGCAACCTCACCAAGGTCGTCCGCGGCCTGCGCTGCATCGACCCCGCCTGCGGCTCCGGCCACTTCCTCCTCGGCCTCTTCCGCCGGGTCCTCGCCGCCTGGCGCGACGCCGAGCCCGGCACGGAGAACTGGACACTGGTACGCCGCGCCCTGGAGGCCGTCCACGGCGCCGACAAGAACCCCTTCGCCGTCTCCATCGCCCGGTTCCGCCTGCTCGTCGAAATGCTCAGGGAATGCGGGGTCCGCCGCCTCTCCGCCGCTCCGAAGATGCCGATCCGCATCGCCGTCGCCGACTCCCTGCTGCACGGGCGGGAAGCCGGGCGGGAGACCGACCCGACGCTCGACGACGTCGAGCGGGGCGAGACGTTCACGTACCGCACGGAGGATGTGCGGCAGTACGTGAGGGAGGTGGACCTCCTGGGGCGCGGCTCGTATCACGTGGTCGTGGCGAACCCGCCGTACATCACGGTCAAGGACAAGGCGGAGAACGAGAACTACCGCAAGATCTACTGGGCGTGCTCCGGTAAGTACGCGCTGTCGGTGCCGTTCGCCCAGCGGATCTTCGAACTGGCGGTCCGGGCGAGCGGTGACCATCGGGACGGCGGCTTCACCGGGCAAATCACGGCGAACTCCTTCATGAAGCGGGAGTTCGGGGCGACGCTGATCGAGTCGTTCTTCCACGGTGGGCCCTACAAGGACCCGCAGACGCGGCGACTCCGGGACTTTCCGGGCGTGGAGCTGACGCATGTGCTGGACACGTCGGGGGCGTTCATTCCGGGGCACGGTACGCCGACGGTGATTCTGGTGGGGCGGAACCAGGGGCCCCGGCAGGCGCTGCCTGTGCGAGCGGTGCTGGGGGTTCGGGGGGAGCCGAGCCAGCCGGAGGATCCGGCTCAGGGCAAGGTGTGGCAGGCGATCGTCTCGCAGTGGCGGAAACCTGGAGTGGGGCCTGCGGAGTGGGTGAGCGTCGAGGACCGTCCTCGGGCCGATTTGGCCAAGTTCCCCTGGAGCCTTTCGGGGGGCGGCGCGTACGGGCTGATGGCCAAGCTGGAGCAGGTGGAGGGACGGCTCAAGGAGGCGATCGCGGAGGCTGGCCGGACCACACATACCGGGCTCGACGAGGCGTACTACATGCCGACCGCCTCTGCTGTGACCCGTCGACTGAAACCAGGAACGGTACCGACCATCCTGGGTGAGGAGGTACGTGAGTACCAGATCTCACCGGGCACGTGCACGTTCTTCCCCTATACGACCATCGCTCCAGCGAGCGTGCGCGGTGCAGCCAGGGAGATCATGGCAGCCGAGGAACGGTTCCTTTGGGCTGTACGGGCACCTCTTCGTCAGCGTCTGGATTTTGGAGAGACACCAGAGCAACGGGGGCTTCGCTGGTTCGACCACAGCATGTTTTTCGCGCGCCGCTTTCGCACACCGCTTTCGATCGCGTACGGCGAGGTCACCACGCACAACCACTTCGTGCTGGACCGAGGCGGGAAGGTGTTCAACCGTACCGCGCCGGTGATCAAGCTGCCCGAAATCGCTAGCGAGGACCAGCACCTTAAGTTGCTCGGGGTGCTGAACTCGTCGGTGGCCTGCTTCTGGATGAAGCAGGTAAGTCACATCAAGGGCGGCAGTGGCATCGGTCGCGGCGTCCAGGACGAGGCCTGGGAGAACCGTTACGCGTTCAACGCGACCCGACTCCAGGAGTTTCCTCTCCCCTCCGCGCTCCCCCTCTCCCTCGCCCGCCAACTGGACGCTCTCGCCCAAGAGCTGGCCGCCCACGAGCCCGCCGCCCTCGTTGCCTCCTCCACCACGGCCCCCACTCCCGAGGCACTCGAAGCCGCCAAAGCCGCGCAGAAGCGGATTCGGGGGCGCATGATCCTGCTCCAGGAGGAGTTGGACTGGACGGTGTACGGGTTGTACGGGCTACTCACGCCCTCCGAGGTCGCGCGCACCACCCTCCCCGGTGACCCGGCCGACCTCACCGGCGCCGACACATTCGAAATCGCTCTAGGCTATCGTGCGTTCGAGATCGCGCTTGCCCGCAGTGGTGCCAATACCTCGTGGTTCGACCGGCACGAGTCCACCCCGGTCACCGAGATCCCTCCCTCTCCCGACTGGCCCGAGTCCTACCGACGGATCGTTCAGGCGCGGCTCGATCTCATCGCCCACAACAACGACATCCGCCTGATCGAGCGGCCCGAGTTCAAGCGACGTTGGCTGACCAAGCCTTGGAAGGACAGGGAGGCCGCCGCCCTGCGCTCCTGGCTGCTCGACGCCATGGAACGCGAGGAACTGTGGTTCGAGGAGCGGGACGGGATCGATTCGCCGCGCCCGCTCACGATCTACCAGCTCGCCGACGCCCTGCGCCACGACAACGACGTACAAGACGTCGCCAAGCTCTACGCCGAGCGTCACCTCGACAAGCGAGACGTCCCCCTGTCCACCGTCCTGACCGCCGTCGTCGAGCCCGAGCACGTCCCCTACCTCGCCGCGCTCCGCTACAAGGAGTCCGGTCTGCGCAAGCGCGCCCAGTGGGAGAAGGTCTGGGAGGAGCAGCGCAAGGAGGACGAGGACGGCAGGCAGCGTGACATCAAGGTTCCGCCCAAGTACACGTCCGCCGACTTCCTCAAGCACAGCTACTGGTCGAACCGGGGCAAGCTCGACGTGCCCAAGGAGCGGTTCATCTCCTACCCCGGCGCCTCCCCCGACAACGACCCCTCCCTACTCATCGGCTGGGCCGGCTGGAACCACCGCTACCAGGCCGAGGCCCTCGTCAACCTGCTCAACGACCGCCTGAACGTCGATGGTTGGCGCAAGGAGGACCCCCGTTTCGTCCCGCTCCTCGCCGGGCTCGCGGAGGTCATGCCGTGGGTCAAGCAGTGGCACGACGAGTACGACGAGGAGTGGGAGGGCAACCCCGCCGAGGACTTCAACAGCGCCCTCGTCGCCGGCATGTACGGTCGTGATCTCTCTCGGGACGACCTCAGCGCTTGGCGCCCCGAGAAGAAACGGGGCAGGGCGGCCAAGTAGACCAACCAATGCCTGAGGGGGGCGGATCCGGTGTGCCGACCCCCTCAAGCGTCTGCGTCTCGGTCAGTCGCGCCCCGCCGCCATCCTCAGGAACGCAGTCCACTCCGTGGGAGCAACCGTCAGGACCGGTCCCGTGGTCCGCTTGGAGTCCCGTACGTGGATGGCCCCAGTCGTTCGGGCGACCTCGACGCAGTCCCCACCATTGCCCGCGCTGTAACTGCTCTTGACCCAGACCAGTTCACGTACGTACGGCGCGGAATCCAGCGTGTTCATTGCTCTCCCAACAGCTGCTCGATGAAGGCCAGCGACTCCCTCGGGGTGAGTGCCTGCGCCCGCAGGGTGCCATAGGTCGATTCGAGGACCCCCACCTTCTTGGGGTCCGAGTGCAGCACGCTCTCGTCCTGCACTTCCATGTAGGCCATCCTGCGCTGGTCTCCGATCTGGAGCAATGTGAACGTTCCTGCCAGGCCCGCGTGCTCCTCACGATCGGTCGGCATGACCTGGATCTCGATGTTCCGCTCGTGCCCGAGCAGCAGCAGATGTTCCAGTTGCCCCCGCATCACCTCACGCCCGCCCAAGGGCCGTCGTAGCACCACTTCCTCGATGACGAAGCTCATGAGCGGCGCGGGCCGCTTGGCGAAGAGCTTCTGTCGATCCATGCGAGCGGCGACACGCTGCTCGATTGTCTCCGCGTCGAGGATCGGGCGCCACATCTCGAAGACTGCCCGCGCGTAGTCCTGGGTCTGGAGTAGCCCCTTGATCACGTGGCTGTCGTACGCATGCAACTTCGTTGCTTGGGCTTCCAGCTGGGCGTATCGGCGGAAAAACCCCGGATACCGAGCCTTCCCCACCTCCCCCTTCATAGCCGACAGCACCCCACCCCCACCCACCACCCGGTCCACCGCGTCCACCAGCTCCGGCTTGGGGATGCGCCGCCCCTGCTCGACCGACGCGATCTGCGCTTCCCCGTACCCGACCCGCGCCCCCAGTTCCGCCTGCGTGAGGCCCGCTGCCTCGCGCAGCAGTTTCATCTGGCGGCCGAAGCAGCGCAGGAACCCGTTCCCCGGGTCCACGCCGTCCGCGGCATCCACCGTGTCGGTCCCGTCCACCAGGTCCAAGTCCCTCGCCCCCTCGACATCACGGAAGGTCAACTCCACTCACCGACAGTGAGTTCGCAGCGTAGGGACATGCCGACCGGCTCCGGGGCCGAACGCCCGACGTTCTCCCGCACGGGTGATCCGGTACGCCTACGACAGCCACGCCGCCCACCCCGAGAGTCCCGTCCCGTACGGCCGAAGATGCTGGTCAGGGCCCGTCCTCCTGCGCCACTTTCGACGCATGACACCGACGCCCCCCACCGGCACCGCCACGCACCCCGCCGACACGACCTTCGAGCTGCGCTTCACCTCCACCCCGCGCGGCGCGCGGCTGGCCCGCCGCCTCACCGCGTACTGCCTCGACTGCTGGGGCCACCCGTACGGCTCGGAGGTCAACGACGGCGCGAGTCTCGTCGTCGCCGAACTCACAGCGAACGCCGTCACCCACGGCCGGGTGCCCGGGCGAGACGCGCTGCTGCGGCTGGTCCGGGACGATGGGCGACTGCGGATCGAGGTCAGTGACACGCGGGGCGAGCGCGACCCGGTCGTCAAAGCGGCCGGGGACGACGAGGAGACGGGGCGCGGTCTGCTGATCGTCGGCGCGCTCGCCGAGACCTGGGGTGTGACGGCCCGCACAGGCGCGCCCGGCAAGACCGTCTGGGCGGTACTGCGCGCGGACGGTCCCGCGGCCTCGTCCTGACGCTGGCCTTTCCCGGCCGTCCTTCCCGGCCGTCCCACCGGCACCCGCGGCCCTGGCAGGATAGACGGACGTGGTGTGCGCGGGCGCGGGCGAAGGCCAGCGCCCGCCGGGAGCCCGGCCGCGGCAGCCGGGCGTGAGAAGGCTGTGGGGAGCGGAAGCGGCTGATGGCGCGAGGCAGCGGGGTCGTACTGAGGGATGTCCTCGACATCAAGGAGGACCTTCACTCCGGGGACTTCAAGATCGCCCTGTCCGAGGGGTTCACGGACGAGGCGGCCGGGTCGATCGACGACTACGTGGTCACGGAGCAGCTCCAGGGGGAGTTCCGCAAGGCCCTGAAGCTGGTCGGCAGCGCCCTGCGCAAGAACGCCTCGCACGCCGCGTATCTGCACGGCTCGTTCGGTGCCGGTAAGAGCCACTTCCTGACCGTGTTGCACGCCGTGCTCAACGGGGACCCGGCGGTCGAGGGCAAGGCGCGGCTGCGCGAGGTCGTCGCCGAGAACGCCGACTGGCTGCCCGGCAAGAAGTTCCTGATGGTGCCGTACCACCTGGTGGGTGCCGCCAGCCTGGAGTCGGCGCTGCTCGGCGGCTATGTGAAGACGGTGCGCCGGGAGCGGCCCGAGGCGCCCACGCCGCTGGTGTTCCGGGCGGACTCGCTGCTCGCGGACGCGCGTGAGCTGCGCGCGAAGATCGGCGACGAGGCGTTCATCGGGCTGCTCCCCGCACCAGTCGCCGCCCCGCAGACCGCCGTAAAGGACGATGATGACGGTGACGACGATGACGACGAGCTGAAGCCCATCGGCGTCGCCCCGGCCGTCGGCTGGACCACCGCGGCCCTCGACGCCGCCTTCCGCGCGCCCGCCGGTGACCCGCAGCGTGACCAGCTGCTGACCGCCCTGTTCAACGGGCCGAACAAGCACTACGCGGAGACGGTCAGCGGTGACGCGGCCGCGTACGTGGCGCTGGACGACGGGCTCAGCGAGATGAGCAAGCACGCCCGGCTGCTCGGCTACGACGGTGTGGTGCTGTTCCTCGACGAGCTGGTGCTGTGGCTGCAGGCCCGGATGGCCGACCGCACGTTCATCAACGACGAGATCCAGAAGCTCGTCAAACTGATCGAGTCCAGCAACCCCGACCGGCCGGTGCCGATCATCTCGTTCATCTCCCGTCAGCGCGATCTGTCCCAGCTGGTGGGCTCCGACATCCTCGGCTCGGACGTGGAGAACCTCCAGGCGGCCCTGGAGTACCTGAAGGAACGCGTCACCGTCATCGACCTGGAGGACCGCAACCTCCCCGAGATCATCAAGGAGCGCGTCCTCAAGCCGCTCCCCGGGCAGGAGCGGGTGCTGGACACCGCGTTCGCCGGGATCGACAAGGCGGGGCAGCTCGTCAAGGACGTACTCCTCGACGGTGAGGGCGCCACCGGCGCCGGCTGGGAGGACTTCCGGGCCGTCTACCCGCTCTCCCCGGCCCTGCTCAACGTGCTCGTGGCCCTGTCCGGGGCGCTCCAGCGCGAACGCACCGGTCTCAAGCTGGTGCAGCAGCTGCTGGAGCGGAACGCCGACGCCGAGATCGGCCGGCTGATCCCGCTCGGCGACCTGTGGGACGTCCTCGTCGACAACACCAGCACCGCGTTCACCGCCAGGCTCCAGCAGGAGTCGGAGACCGCCCGCCGCTTCCACACCAAGGCCCGCCGCTTCCTGCTGCGCAAGTACGGCCACGCCGAGCACCCCGACTTCGTCGCCGATGAGCGCTATGTCAAGACTCTGCTGCTCGCCGCCCTCGCGCCCGACGTGCCCGCGCTGCGCCGCCTGACCGCCGGCCGGCTGGCCGCCCTCAACCACGGCACCCTGCGCTCCCGGGCCGTACCCGTACAGGACAAGGTCGTCGAGCGGATGCGGGCCCTGCAGGGCGAGTTCCCGAGCGAACTGCGCTCCGAGGGCAAGGACGACCCGGTGTTCTCGCTCCACCTGTCCGACCTGGACGTCGAGCCGATCATCGACGCCGTCGTCGGCGAGGACAAAGGCGGTGTGCGGCGCACCTGGCTGCGCGAGCGGCTGTGGGAGGAGCTGGGGCTCACCGGCCGGCAGGGGCAGCTCTTCGACGACAAGAAGATCGTGTGGCGCGGCTCCGAGCGCACCGTGGAGTTCGTGTTCGGTCTGGTCCGTGACCCGCGCAGCGTCGCGGACGAGGCCTTCGAACCGGCCACCGCGGGCAACCTGCGGATCATCCTCGACTGCCCCTACGACGAGGAGACCGGCCGCTCCCCCGACGACGCCCACCGACGCGTCGCCGACCTGCGCAGGTCGCACCCCGGCGCCCCCGTGCTGGTCTGGCTGTGCGACCACTTCTCCGAGCAGCGCAAGGCCCAGCTGGGCCGCCTCATGCGCATCAACTTCCTGCTGGAGCGCGACCGGCTGTCCGACTTCACCCGCAACTTCCCGCCGGACGACCGCGCCAAGGCCCGCCGCCAGCTGGAGCACGCCCGCGAGAACCTCACCCGCACCCTCGTGGAATCGCTGCGGGAGGTGTACGGACTCGCCGAGGCCAAAGAGGGCACGCGGGGCGCCGAGGTGCCCGACGGACGGCATGTGCTGTCCCTCCAGCCGGAGTTCCCGCGCCCGCAGACCGAGGGCAGCAAGCCGTTCGACCAGACGGTGACGCAGCTCGCCGACGGCATGTTCTCCGCCCTCTACGACAAGCACCCCGACTTCGGACCGGGACCCGGCAGCACCCCCCGCGCCGTCACCCCGGCCGAACTCACCACCGCTCTGAAGTGGCTCACCCGGGCCATGGACGAGGGCGGCCGGGTCGAAGTCGAGCCGAAGGAACTGCGGACCGTCAAGCGCGTCGTCGAGGCCCTGGAGCTGGGCACCGTCCACGACGGCCCGCTCGTCGTGCGCGGCGACAACCAGCTCCGCTCACAGATCAACCGAGCCGCCTCCGCGCACAGGGAGCGCGGCGAACTCGACTCGCTCGACGAACTCGCGGTCGAGGACATCCGCAACTGGATCAGGGACGACCTCGGTCTGCGCGGCCTCGACAAGCACGTCTCCAGCCTGCTCATCGCCGCCTACGCCCTGTTCGACGACCGCTCCTGGGTGCTGTACTCCGGCACCGAGACCACGCCTCCCCCACTGTCCGAGATAGGCCTCGGCTGGAAGCTGCGCGCCCAGCAGCTGCCCACCCAGGACGAGTACGCCACCGCCCGCGACCGCGCCGGCCTGCTGTTCGGCGTCACCGCCAAGCCCGGCCTGTTCGCACGCAACGTCAACCGGCTCGCCGCCGACGTCCTGGCCACGGCGACCGCGTACGAGAAGAGCGTCGGCGACGTGCGCACCGTGCTCAAGCGGCACGCCACGCTGCTCGGACTCGACGGGGACGGCACCGCCGAGCGCACCCGGATCCTGCGCGAGGCCGCCGCCCTGCTCGCCCGTCTCGTGCGCCATACCGACGACGCCACCGGCCTGGTCCGCGAGCTGGCCTCCGCCACGTACGAGACGCCCGCCCGGGAGCTGTCCCACGCCATGGCCAGTGCCGCCGACGTGCTCGCGGCCCTGGACGGCACCAACTGGCGGCTGCTGTCCAGCGTGCACGGGCTCACCGGCCGCGACGACAGCATCGGGGACCGCGCACAGCGGCTCATGGACCGCATCGGCGAGGCCGCACGCGCCCCCGAGCGCGAGCGGTCCCTGATCCCCGTGCTCGGCGAGCTCCGCGAGACGGGGCACGCCCTGCTGGACGCCGCCCTGCAACTGGAGCGGCCCGCCGGCGTCGACGTCCCGGCCGGACCGACCCCGGTGACCGACGCGGGGCGGATCCCGCTGTCCGAGCACGGCACCCCGCCGGTCCCCTCCGAGCCCGCGGGACCGGTGAGGGGCGAGCAGGAGCCGCTGTCCTGGGATCCGGAGGAGTCCGGAGCGGGCGCCGCTGGATCCGGCCCGGTGCGGGCCGCCCGCCGGGTCATCGCCCCCGGTCCCGCGGCACTCCGCGCCGACCTCAACGCCGTACGCGAGGAGATCGAGGCGTTCCGCGCCCTGCACCCGGACACCCCGGTGGAGATCACCTGGCGTGCCGAGCCGGACGGTGAGCACCGGTGACGACCACCCGGCCCGTCGCCGGCCGACGCGCCATCGAGGTGCTGCTCCAGACCGAGCTGAAGCACGCGCCCACCGGCCGGCTCGTCCTGGTCGACGCGGTGTGGGATCCGGAAGAAGTGAACACCGAGTTCACCGTCGCGGTCGGCGGCGGGCTGCGCCGCGTGGTCGTCACCGACCAGCACTCCCCGCTCGGCGTCACCGAGGCCTGGCACCGCCACCTCGCGAACGGTGCGGACGACGACAGCGTGCTCGTCGTCACCGGAACCGTCCCCGCCGACCAGCTCGGCCTCGACCTGCGCGCCCACGCGGTGCGCCGGCATCCGCTGCCCGTCGACCGCGCCGAGATCGTCGCCCAGCTCTTCGGGGCCGCCGACCTCGATCCGCGCATGCTGGGCGAGCACTGGCTGCTCGACGCGCTGCTCCAGGCCGAGCCCCTCGACGGCTGGCCCCGCGTCGGCAGCGTCCTCACCCGCGACCGGGCCGTGCGCGCCCTGCTCGGTGCACGCCTCGGGCTCGGCGACCCCGCGTCCGACACTCTCGACCTGGACGCCGACGCGCTGTTCGCGTGGACCCGCACCCCGGCCGGGCCGTCCCTCTACGCCGCCCTGTCAAAGGAGGAGCAGCGCGGCCTGGAGACCTGGCTCGCCCGGACCGTCGGGCCCGCCGCCCCCACCCTGCTCACCCTCGCCGCCGAGGGCCGGGGCAGTGACGCGCTGCCGCTGGGGGTGCTCGCCTCGGCCGCCCTGGGCTCACGGTCCTCGGACGCCGCGGGCTTCGCCCTGGGAACCCTGTTCGGTCCCGCCCTCGCCTCCTTCGACACGCTGCGGCCCTTCGCCGACGCCGCCACGGGCGTCCTCACCCGGTGGATCGCCCAGGCCGAGGGCCCCACCGCACCGGCCGGCCCCGCCCGCTCCCGGGTCGTGGCCGTCCTGGAACGCGCCGACCGGCTCGCCGCCG
>NZ_JAOCQE010000064.1 GCF_025290915.1 Streptomyces sp. 15-116A
CCGGCGGAGGGGGCGCCGGGGCCCGGCGCCGGGTCGAGGGCGGCGAGGGCGGCGGTCTCCGCCTCGTGCCGGCGCTCGCGGTGGGCGACGAGGAGACGGTCCAGCTCCTTGAAACGCCGCCCCTGCACCGTGAACTGACGGCACATCACCGTCAGCGCCTCCGGCACGCTGCCCGCGCTCTCGTCCACGTACGCCGTGAGCGCGCCCCGCTCACGGGCGATCTGTTCGAACTCGCGGACGAGGAAGGTCTTTCCGACGCCC
Source organism: Streptomyces sp. 15-116A (assembly GCF_025290915.1). Classification (GTDB taxonomy): domain Bacteria; phylum Actinomycetota; class Actinomycetes; order Streptomycetales; family Streptomycetaceae; genus Streptomyces. The sequence continues at coordinate 262 of NZ_JAOCQE010000064.1, forward strand.
GCGTTGCCGTGCACATGGAACAGGAAGCGGTGGTGTTCGTCCTGGGGCGGGGTGTCGAAGTTGGCGCGGAACAGGTCGCGTTCGGCGCTGCGGGCGACGAGACCGGCGCGCCTGCGCTGCTGGATCAGCTGCTGCATCGACAGCCGTGCGTTCGCCACCCGAACGTCCCTTCCGCACCGCGAACTTGACGGAACCCATTCTGACCCACGGCATGCGGGGAGCGGTTGAGGTGCGGGCGGGCGTGGGAAGGGAGAGTGACATGGCCACTCCTGCCTCGCGCGCGCTGCCCCTGACCGCGACCCTCCTCACCGCCTCCGTCGCCCTGTACATGGCGCTGGTCGCCTTCGGCAACATCACGGACTTCGGGACGAACCAGGAGTTCGTCCGGCATGTCCTGGCCATGGACACGACGTTCAAGGACGACGACCTGATGTGGCGGGCGATCACGAACGAGGGCGTCCAGGACGCGGCGTACGTCGCGATCATCGTCTGGGAGACGGCCGCCACGCTGGTCCTCCTGTACGGCACCTGGCTGTGGACCCGCCCCGACCACGCTCACGCCCGCCGGGTCTCCACCTACGGCCTGCTGATGGTGATGCTCCTCTTCGGCGCCGGTTTCCTGGCGATCGGCGGCGAGTGGTTCGCGATGTGGCAGTCGGAGGACTGGAACGGCCTGGACGCGGCGACGAGGGTCTTCGTCTTCAGCGGGGTGGTCCTGCTCGTCAATCACCTGCCGGCGGCCCGCACGGACGCCGCCTAGGCATCCTGCCTACTCCACCACGCGTACCGTCGTCCCCGCCGTGCCGAAGGCCCACAGCGCCTTGCCGTCGGACTTGGCGACGCGGATGCCGCCGGTCTTCGTGCCCGAGGCGGCCGGTGGGGGTGAGGAGCCGTCGACGGCGTTGGAGAAGGCCACCGAGACGCCGGACTTCGCGGCGAAGTAGATGACGTGCTCGACCTGGACGCCGTCACTGCCGGTGGTGGCCTCGGTGCGCGTGCCGATCGTGTACGTGCCGGGGTCCGGGGAGACCGTGCCCGGCCACACCGTGAAGGAGCGGCGCGCGGCGTCGCTCGCGTCGACCAGCCAGACGCGACGGTCGCCGAGGGAGTAGACGATACGGCGGCCGGTACCGGAGTCGGCCGGCACGGCGGGCGGCTGCTTCGGCTCCGCCGACGGCTTCGCGTCCGCCGACGCCGAGACGGTGGGCCGGGCCGCGGACGCGGTGGGCTGGGGCCCCTGGTCCGCCTGTACGGCCATGACGGCCACCGCGGCTATCGCCCCCGTGGTCAGCCCGGTCACCCAGGCCCACGAGGGAAGACGGGCAGACACCGGTACGCATCTCCTCGGTCGGGCGGAGTCCGACCCCCGACGACGGGGGTCGGATCATCCTACTGCGAGCCCGATCCGGGCCCCTCGCGCCCGGACCCGGCCCTCTCAGTCCAGCACCGGCAGCAGCTCCGGCAGGTGGCCGTCCGATGCCTCCGCCGCCCTCCGGCGCTCCTCCGAGACCTCGCCGTACAGCGTCGTGCGGGGACGGGCCGGGCGGCCGGCCGCCTCCGCGACCGCGATCAGGTCCTTGACCGACTTGTAGGAGCCGTAGGAGGAGCCCGCCATCCGGGAGATCGTCTCCTCCATCAGCGTGCCGCCCAGGTCGTTCGCCCCGGAGCGGAGCATCTCCGCCGCCCCCTCCGCGCCCAGTTTCACCCAGCTTGTCTGGATGTTGGGGATGTGCGGGTGGAGCAGCAGCCGGGCCATCGCCGTCACCGCGCGGTTGTCGCGGACCGTCGGGCCCGGGCGGGCGATACCGGCCAGGTAGACGGGGGCGTTGGTGTGCACGAAGGGGAGCGTCACGAATTCCGTGAAGCCCCCGGTCCGCTGCTGGATCTCCGCCAGCGTGCGCAGGTGGCCCAGCCAGTGGCGGGGCTGGTCGACATGGCCGTACATCATCGTGGAGGAGGAGCGGATGCCCAGCTCGTGGGCCGTCTCGACGACCTCGATCCAGGTCGCCGCCGGCAGCTTGCCCTTGGTGAGGATCCAGCGGACCTCGTCGTCCAGGATCTCCGCCGCCGTCCCCGGGATGGTGTCCAGGCCCGCCTCCTTCGCCGCCGACAGCCACTCGCGGATGGACAGACCCGTGCGGGTCGCGCCGTTGACCACCTCCATCGGCGAGAAGGCGTGCACATGCATGCCGGGCACCCGGGCCTTCACCGCCCGCGCTATGTCGAAGTACGCCGTGCCCGGCAGGTCGGGGTGGATGCCGCCCTGCATGCACACCTCGACCGCGCCCACGTCCCACGCCTGCTGTGCCCGGTCCGCCACCTGGTCCAGCGACAGCGTGTACGCGTCGGCGTCGGTGCGGCGCTGGGCGAAGGCGCAGAAGCGGCAGCCGGTGTAACAGACGTTGGTGAAGTTGATGTTGCGCGTGACGATGTACGTCACGTCGTCGCCGACCGCCGACCTGCGGACGTCGTCGGCGACCCGGCACAGCGCGTCCAGCGCGGGCCCGTCGGCGTGGAGGAGCGCCAGCGCCTCGGCGTCCGTCAGCTTCGTCGGGTCGTCGGCGGCCGTCCGCAGCGCCTCGCGTACGTCCGTGTCGATGCGCTCGGGCGCCATGCCGGGGGCCGCCGCCTCACGCAGGGCGCCCCAGTCGCCGTACACCTCGTCGAAGTCGTCGCGGCGGTCCGACGTACGGCCCTCGGTGTCGATGGTGCGGTGCAGGTCGGTGCGGCCGGTGGCCGTGAACGCCTCGTCCGGCTCCTGCCAGGGCAGCCCCTGCGGCAGCGCGTCGGGGCGGGCCAGGCCCGTCTCCGGGTCGGCGAGCGCGGCCACGTGCGGGCGCAGCCGCGGGTCCAGCCAGGGCTCGCCGCGGCGCACGAACTCCGGGTAGACGCAGAGGCGTTCGCGCAGCTCGAAGCCGGCCGCCCGGGACCTCTCGGTGAGTTCCTCGATCTGCGGCCAGGGCCGCTCGGGGTTGACGTGGTCGATGGTGAGCGGGGAGACGCCGCCCCAGTCGTCGATGCCGGCCGCGATCAGCCGCTCGTACTCGGCGTCGACCAGGTTCGGCGGGGCCTGGAGGCAGGCGGACGGGCCGAGGACGTGCCGGGCGACGGCGACGGTGGCGACCAGCTCGTCGAGGTCCGCGTCCGGCATGCCGCGCATCGCGGTGTCCGGCTTGGCGCGGAAGTTCTGGATGATCAGCTCCTGGATGCCGTGGTAGGCCCGGGAGATCTTCCGCAGCGCGAACAGTGACTCGGCGCGCTCCTCGTACGTCTCGCCGATGCCGATGAGGAGGCCGGAGGTGAAGGGCACCGAGGAGCGGCCGGCGTCCTCCAGCACCCGCAGCCGTACGGCGGGTTCCTTGTCCGGGGAACCGAAGTGGGGGCCGCCGGGCTCGGACCACAGGCGGGTCGCGGTCGTCTCCAGCATCATGCCCATGGACGGCGCGACGGGCTTGAGCCGCTGGAAGTCCGTCCAGGTCATCACGCCCGGGTTGAGGTGCGGGAGCAGTCCCGTCTCCTCCAGGATGCGGACGGAGATGGCGCGGACGTAGGCGATGGTGTCGTCGTAGCCGTGCGCGTCGAGCCACTCGCGCGCCTCCGGCCAGCGGTCCTCGGGCTTGTCGCCGAGGGTGATGAGGGCTTCCTTGCAGCCGAGGGCGGCGCCCTTGCGGGCGATGTCCAGCACCTCGTCCGGCGACATGAACATCCCGTGCCCCGCGCGGCGGAGCTTGCCGGGGACGGTGACGAAGGTGCAGTAGTGGCACTTGTCCCGGCACAGCCGGGTCAGCGGGATGAAGACGCTCTTCGAGTACGTGATGACGCCGGGGCGGCCGGCCGCGTCCAGGCCGGCGTCGCGTACACGGGCGGCCGACGCGGTGAGGTCGTCCAGGTGCTCGCCGCGCGCCTGGAGGAGGACCGCGGCCTCGGTGACGTCGAGGGAGACGCCGTCCCTCGCGCGTTTCAGGGCGCGGCGCAGGGAGTTCTCGGTGGGGCCGTTTCCGGTTCCGGGGGGCGCGGAAGTCGTCATCCTTCGAGCATATGGGGCGGTTCACCGGACGTGTCCCGGGGCCGGGGTGCGGTGCCCCGGCGTGAGGGGGGTGCGAGACTCGGGCATCGGCGACCGATTTCCGTGAGGGGGCGGCGTTGGGGTCGACGGAGTTGCTGATCATGCTGGACCGGGACAGCGGCGTGCCCCTGCAACGGCAAGTGTCCGACCAGTTCGCCGCGTTGGTGCGGTCCGGCCGGCTGCGGCCCGGGGACACCGTCCCCGCCTCCCGGGTACTCGCCCAGCAGCTCGGCGTCTCCCGCAACGTCGTCCTGCGCGCCTACGAACTCCTGCGCGCCAACGGCTTCCTGACCGCCCGGCACGGCTCGGGCACCCGGGTCGCCGACTCGGGCACGACCGGCCGGACGACACCGGTCCCCCCGACGACGAGCCGGGCTCCCCTCTCCCCCCAGCCGCCGAGACCGACCGACACCGGTGAGGGCCTGTGGCAGCCCTGGGAACCGCCGCCCGTACAACACGCGTCGCACGCCCTCGACTTCCGGCACGGCACTCCGGCCCTGGCGAGCTTCCCGGTCGCCCACTGGCGTCAGTCGCTGAACACCGTCCTGAACAGGGCGGACCACGCCATGCTCGGCTACGGCCCGGCCGAGGGCTCCCCGGCGCTGCGCGCCGAGATCGCCACGCTGGTGCGGCAGAGCCGGGCGCTGGACGCCGGCCCGGACCGGGTCGTGGTCACGGGCGGCGCCACCCAGGCCATGGACATCCTCGTACGGACACTGATCGAACCGGGCGACGTGGTGGTGATCGAGGACCCGAGCCACACCGTGCTGCGGCAGATCTTCGGCGCCTCGCGGGCGGCCGTCGTACCCGTGCCGGTGGACGACGAGGGGCTGAGGGTGCCGGACATCGACGCCCGGGTGCGGGAAACGGGCCACGACCCGGCACGGGTGCGGCTGGTGTACGTGACGCCCTCGCACCAGTTCCCGACCGGCCGCGTGATGTCGCGGGCGCGCCGGCGGGCCCTCGTGGCATGGGCGCGGGAGCGGGGTGCGACGGTCCTGGAGGACGACTACCACAACGAGTACACGTTCACCGAGGAGCGGCTGCCGGCGCTGGCGGCCGAACCGCACCAGGACGTCGTCGTGTACGCGGGCAGCTTCAGCAAGACGTTGTTCCCCGCGCTGCGCCTCGGCTACGCGATCCTGCCGCGCCCGCTCGTGCGGCCCTTCCTCGGCGTCAAGTGGATCACCGACCGGCTGACTCCGACGATCGAGCAGGAGGCGCTGGCCGACTTCATCGCCCGGGGCGCCTACGCCCGCCACATAAGCCGTACGTCGCGGCTGTACCGGCAGCGCAGACGGCGCCTGCTGGAGGCGCTGGACGAGCATTTCGGCGCGGGGGTGCGGATCTCCGGGGAATCGGCGGGCCTGCACGTGCTGGTGACCCTCACGGCCCTGCGCGGCGTCGCCGAGGACGAGATCGCCCGCCGTGCCGCCGCCCGCGAGGTGCGGATCTACCCGGCGTCCGGCTACTACGTGCAGGACCCGCCGGCGGAGCCGTCGTTCCTCATGGGGTACGCGGCACTGACCCCCGAGCGCATCACCGAGGGGGTGGCCCGACTGGCCGCCGCGGCACGGGAGACGGACCTGCCCCGTCCGGCCTGACCCCTTCCTTCGGCCACTCAGCGGGCGGTCTGCGGCACCCCGGCGGTGAACAGCGCGGCGGACCGGGTAGTCCGGTCGAGCACCACGGGCTTGTCGTGTCCCACCCCCAGCGTGTCGAGCACCTCGCCGATCCGCCCGAGCGCCGCCGCGACCGCGTCCGCGCCGCCGTCGTGCACGGCCTCCACGGTGAAGACCAGCCTGCGCGGCCCGCGCTCGGTCCTGATCACGTCGCCCTGCCGCCAGTTCCAGCGCCGCGAGTGCGCCCGCCCCCGGTCGTCGGCGTAGATCACCTCACCGGTGCCGGGGTGCTCGGGCGCGTCCGGTGCGCCGAGCGGCAGATAGACCTCGTGGCCGTCGGCGGGCCGGACCGTCAGCTCGCCGTCGAGGTCGCCGATGTCGCAGGACGCCACCGGGAGCCGGGCCGCGAGCGAGACCCCGTTGCACAGGTCGACCGCCGTGTTGATGCGCGGCAAACGGTCGCCCTTGGCCACCCGCCGCAGCAGCGACTCCGCCGCGCACGGGTACCGGTTCGGGTTCACGTCGACGGCCCGGTATGCCTCCCGCCAGGCCGCGATGCTCGGCAGCGCGGACACCTCCGCCTTGCCCAGTGCCGCCGCGTGCAGCGCGTCCTCGGCCTCGGTGAGAAGGGAGTCCACCGCGGGCACGGTGTCCTCGACGTCCATCCGTTCCACCGCGATCAGCCCGAGGACATAGCCGGGCACCCGCTCCAGCAGCCGCTCCGCGACCGTAACGGTGAGCGGGGCCGCGGGGGATGGGGACTGGTCCATGTGGCTGTGCCTTTCGAGCGGGGCGAAGAGGGAACGTGCTCGACGCTACGGAGAAGCCGGGGTGCTCGTGGGGGCCAATTCCCGACGATCCGGGAAGGCCACTTCGGCAGCTGCGCAATCGAGCAACTCACCTCGCGCCGCGGCCGGCGCCGCCGAGCCACCGGCTACAGATACGCCGCGTACGCGTCCAGCGCCCGCAGCACACCCGCCTCGTCCTCCGCCGGCAGCTGCACCACCACCTCCTCGATGCCCAGCTCCGCGTAGTGCGCGAGCTTTCCCGGGGTCGGGTGGACCGCGTACGGGACGACCTGCAGGGCGGCGGGGTCGCGGCCCGCTTCCGTCCATGCCGTGCGCAGCGCCGGCAGGGCCTCGGACAGGCCCCGGCCGCCGATCGGGAGCCAGCCGTCGGCGTACTCGCAGATGTGGGCGAAGAGCGTGGGGCCGGCCGCCCCGCCCAGGAGGGTGCGCGGTCCGGTCACCGGGCCGCGTGGCTTCTGGGCCGGCTTGGGGTGCGCCCAGCTGGCCCGAACACTGCCGAACTCTCCCTCGTACGCCGTCGGTTCCTCCGCCCACAGCGCCCGCATCAGCGCCATCCGGTCCCGCACCAGCGCACGCCGGGTGCGCCACTCGACGCCGTGGTCGGCGGCCTCCTCCACGTTCCAGCCCAGGCCGACGCCGAGGGTGAAGCGGCCCCCGGAGAGATGGTCCAGGGTGGCGACCTGCTTGGCCAGGTCGATCGGGTCGTGCTGCGCGACGAGCGTGATGCCGGTGGCGAGCCCGATCCGCTCGGTGACGGCGGCGGCCTGGGCGAGGGCGACGAAGGTGTCCAGGGTGCGGCCGTACTCGCGCGGCAGCTCCCCGCCGCCCGGGTACGGCGTGGTCCGCTCCACCGGGATGTGCGTGTGCTCGGGCAGATACAGCCCCGCGAACCCGCGCTGCTCCAGCTCACGGGCGAGCCGGACCGGGGTGATGGTCTCGTCGGTGAGAAAGATCGTGACGGCGATGCGCATGCACCATCCATACCCGCACCGACCGTAAAAGTGCCGGATCCCTTCCCTTGCACGGCAGTTCACTGCTCAATACGAGGGTTGCACGCACCACCCCTGCACCACCCATGTCCTGGCGTACGACATCTGGGGAGCAGTCACATGTGCGAGGACCACACCGGGATCGGCAGACGCGCGGTGTTCGTGACGGGTGCCGCCGCGGCGCTTACGTTGGGAAGCGTGAGCTTCGCTTCGGCAGCGGGCCGCGACGGCGGCCAGGAGACGAGGACGGTGCGCGGCACCCTGGAGCCGGGCGCGCCCGACTTCGTGTATGTGCCCGTCGACGTGCCGTCCGGCGTACGGGAGATCAAGGTCTCCTACACCTACGACCGGCCGTCCGTGCCGGCCGGCACCACCGGCAACGCCCTGGACATCGGACTGTTCGACGAGCGCGGCACCGAGCTGGGCGGCCGGGGCTTCCGTGGCTGGTCGGGCGGGGCGCGCACCGAGTTCTTCGTGCGCGCGGACGACGCCACGCCCGGCTATCTCCCGGGGCCCGTGCGGGAGGGCACCTGGCACATCGCGCTCGGCCCGTACACCGTGGCCCCGCAGGGGCTGTCGTACGAGATCACCGTGACGCTGGCCTACGGGGAGCAGGGTGAGACCCCGGAGCCGGTGTATCCGCCGGAGCGGGTCAAGGGGCGGGGGCGCGGCTGGTACCGGGGCGACTGCCATCTGCACTCCTGGTACTCCGACGGCCGCCGCACCCCGGCCGAGATCGCGGCCCTCGCCCGTGCGGCCGGGCTGGACTTCATCAACTCCTCGGAGCACAACACGCATTCCGCGCACGCCCATTGGGCCGAGGCCGCCGGGGACGACCTGCTGGTGATGCTGGGCGAGGAGGTGACCACGAGGAACGGGCACGTGGTGGCGCTCGGCACGGATCCGGGGACGTTCGTCGACTGGCGCTACCGGGCCCGCGACAACCGCTTCGGCCGGTTCGCCCGGCAGATCCGCCGCGCGGGCGGTCTCGTCGTGCCCGCCCATCCGCACGCCACCTGCATCGGCTGCAACTGGAAGTTCGGCTTCGGCGAGGCGGACGCCGTGGAGGTGTGGAACGGCCCCTGGACGCCCGACGACGAGGTCGCCCTCGCCGACTGGGACGGCATGCTGGTGGCGTCCGTGCGGGAGGGCCGGGACTGGATCCCGGCGATGGGCAGCAGCGACGCGCACCGCGACCCCGATGTCGTCGGCCGCCCGCAGACGGTCGTCCTCGCCGACGAGCTGTCCCGCCGGGCCGTCCAGGAGGGCATCCGCGCGGGCCGCTCGTACATCGCCGAGTCGAGGAACGTCTCGCTGACGTTCGGCGCGTCCGGCGGGCGGGGCGAACACGCGGGCATCGGCGAGCGGTTGGACGTCGACCGGGACACGCCGGTCACCGTCCGCCTGGAGGTCACCGGCGCGCCGCGCTGCACCGTCCGGCTCGTCACCGACCAGGGCGTGCTGCACACCAGCGCCCCGCTGCCGGTGTCCGGCTCGGGTGTCGTCGAGTGGCGGACGACTCCGTCCTACGCGGCCTACGTGCGCGCGGAGTTGCGGCACGAGGCGGCGGTGGGCCCGCTGCCGGGGGCGCCGGCGGCGTTCACCAACCCGATCTTCCTGTGCCGGCGGGAGCGATAGGGGCCGCGGGTAGGCTCGTCGCACGATGACTGCTGACGCCGAACGCAAGTACCGTTCCGCCACCGCCTTCCAGCGCCGTCTCAATCCCCTCATGCGCCGGTTGCCGTTCCAGACCGCGCTGGAGACCACCGGCCGGGTCTCCGGGCTGCCCCGGGTCACCCCGGTCGGCGGGCGGCGGGTCGGCGACGCGTTCTGGCTGGTGTCGGAGTTCGGCGAACGCTCCCAGTACATCCGCAACATCAAGGCGAACCCCCGGGTGCGGGTGCGCATCCGGGGCCGCTGGTACACGGGCACCGCCCATCTCCTGCCCGACGACGACCCGGTGGCCCGCCTGCGCGCCCTGCCCCGCTACAACAGCGCGGTCGTACGGGCCGTGGGGTCGGGGCTGCTGACGGTACGGATCGACCTGGACGTCTGAGGCACTTCGGGCGCGTGGCTCATCCCGGCCAGACGATCGACTGCACCTCGCTGTAGGCGTGCAGGGCGTAGGAGCCGACGTCCCGCCCGACCCCGCTCCTGCGGAACCCGCCGAACGGGGCCTCCATGTTCCGGCCCACCGTGTTGACGCCGACCCCGCCGGTGCGCAACCGCCGGGCGACGCGGAAGGCGCGGGCCACGTCGCGGGACCACACGTAGTCGATCAGGCCGTACTCGCTGTCGTGGGCGAGCGCCACGCCCTCGTCCTCCTCGTCGAAGGGGATGACGACGACCACGGGCCCGAAGATCTCCTCCCGCGCCACCCGCAGGTCGTTGCCGCAGTCGGCGAGGAGGGTCGGGGCGACGTAGAAACCCCGTGCGTGCGCGGGCCGTTCCCCCCCGGCGACGACCATGGCCCCTTCCTTCCGCCCCAGCGCCACATACGCCTCCACCCGCTCCCGGTGCTCCGCCGAGATCACCGGCCCGACGACCGTCCCCGGCTCGCGCGGATCACCGACCGGCAACCGCCGCGCGTACGCCGCCAGCCGCTCCACCAGCCGCTCGTACACGCCCCGTTGGGCCAGCACCCGCGTGGGGGCCGTGCAGATCTGCCCGCTGTAGAAGGAGTACGTCGTCCCGATGCCGGACACGGCCGCCGTGAGGTCGGCGTCGTCGAAGACCAGCGCGGCGCCCTTGCCGCCGAGCTCCATCAGCTGCCGTTTCATCCCCCGCCCGCACACCTCGGCGATGCGCTGCCCGACCGCCGTGGAGCCGGTGAAGCTCACCATGTCGACGTCGGGCGACGCCACGACCGCCTCGCCGACCTCGACCGACCGACCGGAGACGACGTTCACGACCCCCGGCGGCACCCCGGCCGCCTGCAGCACCTCCGCCATCCGGTACACCGACAGCGGATCCTGCGGCGCCGGTTTCACGACCACGGTGTTGCCCATCGCGAGCGCCGGTGCGACCTTGCCGGCCGCGTTGGCCCACGGATTGTTGTACGAGGTGACGCAGGCGACGACCCCGACCGGCTGCCGCACGGCCAGCGCGCCCAGCACGGACGCCGGCCCGATGACCCCGGCCTCGTTGATCTGCGGCGGAATGGCCCACTCGGCGGGCTCCACGCGCGCGTACCTCCGGAAGCGAGCGGCGGCGACGCCGACCTGCATCCGGCGGGCGGTGGGCGTGGTCGCCCCGGTCTCGGCCTGGGCGAGCTCGGCGTAGGGGCCGAGCCGCTCCCGTATCAGCTCCGCCGCGCGCGCCAGGATCACCGCCCGCTCCTCCGGCGCGGTCCGCGACCACGCCCCGAACGCCTCCCGGGCCGCGGCACAGGCGGCCTCCGCCTGACCCCGTGAGGCCTCGGGCGCCCACCCGACCTTCTCCTCGGTCGCCGGGTCGATCACCGGGTAGTGCCCGCCGTCCGGCTCGACCCAGCGCCCGCCGATGAACAGCCGTTGCGGCAGCCCGGTCACCGCGTGGCCACCGTCTCCGTGTCCCGCCCGGACCGCAGCACCTTGCCCGGTGCGGCTCCGGTCACCACGTCGTCGCGGATCACCTCGACGCCGTTGACCCACACGGCTCGCACGCCGAGTGCCTTGGAGTCCAGGCGGGGGCTGTCGCCGGGCAGGTCGTGCACCAGGGTGGCCGGGCCGGCGTCGATCCGCTCCGGGTCGAACAGGACGAGGTCCGCGTGCAGGCCCTCCCGTATCCGGCCCCGCTCCCGCAGCCCGAACAGCCGGGCCGGATCGTCGGTCAGCATCTTCACGGCCGCCTCAAGGCCCACGAGTCGCCGCCCGCGCAGACAGTCCCCGAGGAACCGGGTGGTGTACGGGGCGCCGCACATCCGGTCCAGATGGGCGCCGGCGTCGGAGCCGCCGAGCAGTACGTCCTCGTGGCCCCAGGTCTCGGCGCGCAGCGCCCAGGAGGCCGGGTCGTTGTCGGGCGGCATGGGCCACAACACGGTGCGCAGCTCGTCGTGGGCGCAGATCTCGACGAGGCACGCGAAGGGGTGCTGTCCGCGTTCCCGGGCGATGTCCCGCACGACCCGCCCGGTCAGCCCGGCGTTGGCGGCGCTGTAGGTGTCGCCGATGACGTACCGCCCGAAGTCCGCGAGCCGCCGGAAGACGCCGGCCTCCTTGGAGTCGGCGCGGCGCAGCATCTCGGCGCGCACGGCGGGATCGCGCAGCTTCTCGATCCGCTCGGGGACGGGCAGCCCGAGGATCGGCCCCCAGCCGGGGATGAGATTGAGGGCGCAGAAGGTACCCAGCGACATGTTCATCGGGGTGAGGATCGGCATGGTGAGGGCGACGACCCGCCCACCGGCCTTCCGGGCCCGCTCACCGGCCTCCAGCTGCCGGGGGACGCGCTCGGGGACGGCCGCGTCGACGGTGAGCACGTTCCAGTTCAGGGGCCGCCCGGCGACCGCGCTCATCTCCACGAGGAGATCGATCTCGGCGTCGCTGAACTGGTCGAGGCACCCGGCCACGATCGCCTCGATCTGCGTCCCCTCGTGCTCCCCGACCGCCCGCGCCAGCGCCAGCAGCTCCTCGGGCCGCGCATGCCGGGAGGCGACGGGCTGCCCGTCCCCGTCGGAGTGCGTGGACGACTGGGTGGTGGACAGCCCCCAGGCCCCGGCGTCCATGGAGTCATGGAGCAGCTGAAGCATGGCGGCCAGCTGCTCATCGGTGGGCCGCCCCCCGACCGCCTCGGCCCCCATCACATACCGCCGCAGCGCACAATGCCCCACCATGAAACCGGCGTTGACCGCGATCCGCCCCTCCAGAGCGTCCAGATACTCCCCGAAGGAGTACCAGTCCCAGGGCGCCCCCTCCTCCAGCGCCACCAGGGACATTCCCTCGACCTTGGCCATCATCCGCCGCGTGTAATCGGCGTCCTCGGGCCGGTCCGGGTTGAGCGGCGCGAGGGTGAAACCGCAGTTCCCGGCCACGACGGTGGTGACCCCGTGATTGAGGGAGGGGGTGGCGTACGGATCCCAGAAGAGCTGGGCGTCGTAGTGGGTGTGGGGATCGACGAACCCGGGGGTGAGGACGAGACCGGCGGCGTCCTCGGAGGTACGGGAGGGCTCGGTGACCTTGCCCACGGTGACGATCCGACCGTCGCGGACACCGACGTCGGCGGTGAAGGCGGGCGCGCCGGTGCCGTCCACGACGGAAGCGCCCTTGATGACGTGATCAAGCATGGGTTCACCTCATGACTCAGGGGCGGGTTGCCCACCTAGGGGCGCGGGGAACTGCGCGAACAACCACAACGAGCCCGCACCCGCCTACAATCAGCGCCCCCACGGCGCCTAGGCGGATTGACGGAACCGCGAAGTCCGATGAACGGGATCCGTATCGATCTTCGGAATGACAAACTCCCCCACCAACCGAATCGTCTGCAACGTCTCCTCCCGCGGCACCCCCACCGGCAACCCGAAACTCAACTGATCCGCCCCGGCCCGCTCCCACCGCTCACACTGCCGCAGCACCTCGTCCGGATCCCCGCAGATCAGCAACTCGTCCTGGATCATCAGCTCGATGAACTCCTCCGTGTACTCCGGCAACGTCTCCGGCCACACCGGAAACCCCTCGGGCCGAGGAAACGTGTCGTGATACCGGAACACCAGCGAGGGCAGATAGTGCAGCCCCCCGTCCACCGCGATCCGCACCGCCTCCGCATGCGTGGGCGCGCAGATCGCCGTCGTCGTCACCATCACGTTGTCGTTGACGAAGTCCCCCACCGGCTCGGCGTCCACGATCGCCGACTTGTACTGCTCCAGCACCCACTCCATGTCGGACACCTTCTGCACACTGAACCCGAGCACCCCGAGCCCCTTGCGCGCGGCCATGGCGTACGAGGGCGGCGACCCGGCGGCGTACCACATCGCGGGGTGGGACGTGCCGTACGGCTTGGGCAGCACCTTCCTCGGCGGCAGCGACCAGTGCTTGCCCTGGAACCCGGCGTACTCGTCCTGGAGCCACATCTTCGGGAACTCGGCGATGGTCTCTTCCCAGAGCTCCTTGGTGCGGTTCATGTCGGTGATGCCGGGCAGGAAGCCGAGGATCTCGTGCGAGCCGGCCCCCCGTCCGCTCCCGAACTCGAAGCGCCCCTCGGAGAGATGGTCGAGCATGGCGACCTTCTCGGCGACCTTCACCGGGTGGTTGACCGGGGCCAGCGGGTTGAAGATCCCGGAGCCGAGGTGGATGCGATCGGTGGCGTGGGCGAGGTAGCCGAGGAAGACGTCGTTGGCGGAGAGGTGGGAGTACTCCTCCAGGAAGTGGTGCTCGGAGGCCCACGCGTACTTGAATCCGCACCGGTCCGCCTCGATGACGTACTCGGTCTCCTCCATCAGCGCCTTGTGCTCGGCGAGCGGGTCGGTCTCGGCGCGCTTACCGACGTATCCCTGTACGAAGATCCCGAATTCCAAGGGAGTTCACCGCCCCTACGACAGTTTCTGACGTATCGTCAGATCAGCGCTTCCGACTGTTCCACCCGTCCACATGACCGTCAATAGCTGACGAGCCGTCAGACCACACTCACCCCCGCCAGCCATCCCCCGTCGATCACGAACGGCTGGCCGGTGATGTACGACGAGTCCTCGCAGCTGAGGAACAGCGCCAGCCGCGCCACCTCCTCCGCCCTTCCCATCCGCCCCAGCGGCACGAGCTTGCGGTAGAACCCGTCGAGGGCGGCCTCGGCACCCTCCGCGTCCTCCCCGGGCCGGGACATCGGTGTGTCCACGGCCCCCGGGCACACGGCGTTGACCCGTATCCCCCGCCCCGCCAGCTCCAGCGCCGCCACCCGCGTCAGCCCGACGATCGCGTGCTTGGTGGCGGCGTACGCGCCCACCGCAGCCATCCCGGTGAGCCCGGTGTACGACGCGGTGTTGACGATCGTCCCGCCCTCCGCCATCGCCCGGCCGACGGTCCTGATCCCCAGGAAGCAGCCGACCTGATTGACCCGGACGACCTCCATGAACTCGTCCAGCGGTGTGTCCAGGAGCGAGTGGAAACGCAGGATGCCGGCGTTGTTCACCAGCCCGTCGATGTGCCCGTACGCCTCCCCGGCGAGGGCGACGGCCGCCTCCCAGTCGTCCTCCCGGCCCACGTCGAGATGGACGTACCGGGCCCCGATCTCCTTCGCCACCGCCTCCCCCCGCTCGTCCCGCACATCGGCGACGAGGACCCGCGCCCCCTCCTCGGCGAACAGCCGTGCCTCCTGCTCGCCCTGCCCGCGTGCCGCGCCCGTGATGATCACGACCCGTCCGTCCAGCTTGCCCATGTCACTCCTCGGTGAGCAGGGGGCCGACCTCGGCCCCGAACGCGGCGATCTGATCGACGGCTTCGGACCTGCTGCGGCTCCTGAACCGCACCTGGATCTGGTGCACCCCCATCGCGCGGTACGCCCGCAGCGACTCGGCGAGTTCCCGGGGCCGCCCGGTGAGGGTGCGGCGGCCGACGTCCCAGGCCGGGGTGCCGACGTACAGCGGCTCGGCGATGGCGCCGACGGTGAAGGGACCGTCGAGCCCGGCCCGCTCCCGCAGTTCCCGAATGCGCTCGATCTGCCCGGGCAGCCGTCCCCGCGGATCCCCCTGGGGCAGCCACCCGTCGCCCTTGAGCGCGGCCCGGCGTACGGCGGCCGGTGAGGAGCCGCCGACCCAGAGCGGGACGTGCGGCTGGGCGGGCCGGGGACGCTGGCCGAGTCCGGCGAAGTCGTACAGCTTGCCGTGATGCTCGGGGTACTCCTCGGGTCCGAGCGCGGCCCGCAGGGCGTCCACGCACTCGTCCAGTACGGCCCCGCGCTGCCGGAAGTCCACCCCGAGCGCCTCGAACTCCTCCGGTACGTGCCCGGCCCCGACCCCGAGGATCAGCCGGCCACCGCTGAGGTGGTCGAGGGTGGCGTACTGCTTGGCGGTGAGCAGGGGGTGGCGCAGTCCGACGACGGCGACATGGCTGAGGAGCCGTACGCGTGCGGTGGCGGCGGCGAGGAAGGCGAGGGTGGCGACGGGGTCGTACCAGACCGTGCTCATCGCGGCGGCGAGGCGGTGCGGTACGGCGATGTGGTCGCAAGCGGCGAGGTACGCGAAGCCCGCCCGGTCGGCGGCGCGGGCGAGCGCCACCAGGTCCTCGGGTCCGGCACCGGCCTCCCAGGTCTCGGCGTAGAGGGTGCTCTGCGACTGGACGGGCAGCTGGATGCCGTACCGCAAGCCTCCGCTCACCGCACACCGCCCGGCCACAGGCCCTCCGGAGTGAGCCCGAGCAGGTCGATGGCGTTGCGGCGGACGATCCGCTCGACCGTACCCGGGTCCAGGTGCCCCATCTGGGCCTCGCCGACCTCGCGGGACGTGGGCCAGGTGGAGTCGGAGTGGGGGTAGTCGGTCTCGTAGAGGACGTTGCCGACGCCGATGGCGTCGAGGTTGCGGAGCCCGAAGGCGTCGTCGAAGAAGCAGCCGTGGACGTGCTCGGCGAAGAGCTCCGACGGCGGCCGGTGCACCTTGTCGGCGACGCCGCCCCAGCCGCGGTTCTCCTCCCACACGGTGTCGGCGCGCTCCAGGATGTACGGGATCCAGCCGATCTGCCCCTCGGCGTACATGACCTTGAGGTGGGGGAACCGTTCGAACTTGCCGCTCATCAGCCAGTCGACCATGGAGAAACAGCAGTTGGCGAAGGTGATCGTGGAGCCGACGGCGGGCGGGGCGTCGGCGGAGGTGGAGGGCATGCGGCTCGACGACCCGATGTGCATGGCGATGACGGTGCCGGTCTCGTCGCAGGCGGCGAGGAGGGGGTCCCAGTCGTCGGTGTGGACGGAGGGCAGGCCGAGGTGCGGGGGTATCTCGGAGAAGGCGACGGCACGGACGCCGCGCGCGGCGTTCCGCCGTACTTCCTGGGCCGCCAGTTCGGCGTCCCAGAGGGGGACGAGGGTGAGGGGGATGAGCCGCCCGTGGGCCTCCGGCCCGCACCACTCCTCCACCATCCAGTCGTTGTAGGCGCGCACGCACAGCAGGGCGAGCTCGCGGTCGGCGGCCTCGGTGAAGGTCTGCCCGCAGAAGCGGGGGAAGGTGGGGAAGCACAGGGCGGACTGGACGTGGTTGAGGTCCATGTCGGCGAGACGGGCGGGGACGTCGTACGAGCCCGGGCGCATCTGCTCGTACGTGATCACTTCCAGCCGGATCTCGTCCCTGTCGTACCCGACGGCGGTGTCGAGGCGGGTGAGGGGCCGGTGCAGGTCCTCGTAGACCCACCAGTCGCCGAGGGGGGCGTCCGGGTCGCTGCCGGGGGTGCCCATGACCGGCTTGAAGCGCCCGCCTAGGAAGGTCATCTCCTTGAGCGGGGCGCGGACGATGCGGGGGCCGGTGTCGAGGTACTTCTTCGGGAGCCGGCTCTGCCAGACGTCGGGGGGTTCGACGGTGTGGTCGTCGACGGAGATGATCAGCGGGAACGCGGTGTCGGTGGTCTGCATGCCGGTCACGGTAGCGCTGATCTGACGGAGCGTCAGCTCCTCGTGGTGTGCTGTGATTTGTGCGGATGTGTACGAGGAGGGTGTGGACCCTGTGTGGACCTGGTCCCCCGTCCTGTGATCGGCGTCTCGCACGGCTGACGCCTCTGCCATGAACAAGGCAAACTGGCCTGGTTGCTCAGGATGCGGAGCAGGATGCATAGGGGGACGGCTGCATGGACGGTGTACCGCGAGTGCCGGAGCAGCGACGGGGGCCCGGCTCCTCGGCGGAGACCGCGGCGCTGCGCTTCAGTGTGCTCGGACCGGTGCGCGCATGGCGCGACGACGAACCGCTCGCGACCGGCAGCCCTCAGCAACGCGCCCTGCTCGCCGCCCTGCTGCTGCGCGAGGGCCGTACGGCGACGGCGGCCGAGCTGATCGACGCGCTGTGGGGTGAGGAGCCGCCGTCGCAGGCGCTGGCGGCGGTACGGACGTACGCCTCCCGGCTGCGGAAGGTGCTGGACCCCGGGGTGCTGGTCAGCGAGTCCGGCGGCTACGCGGTGCGGGGGCTGGGCGAGGACGCGCTGGACCTGGCGCGAGCGCAGGATCTGGCGACGGAGGCGGAGAAGGCGAGGTCGGCCGGGGATCTGTGCCACGCACGGGAGGTGCTGCGGCGGGCGCTGGCCCTGTGGGACGGCGAGACGCTGGCAGGGGTGCCGGGCCCGTACGCGGAGGCACAACGGGTCAGGCTCGAGGAATGGCGCCTGCAACTGCTCGAATCCCGCCTGGACATGGACCTGGAGCAGGGCTGCCACGCGGAGGCGGTCTCGGAGCTGACCGCCCTCACGGCGGCGCACCCGCTCCGGGAACGCCTGCGGGAGCTGCTGATGCTGGCGCTGTACCGCAGCGGCCGCCAGGCGGAGGCGCTGGCGGTGTACGCGGACACGCGGCGCCTGCTGGCGGAGGAGCTGGGCGTGGACCCGCGCCCGGAGCTGCGGGAACTCCAGCAGCGGGTGCTGCGCGCGGACCCGGCCCTGGCGGAACCGTCCGCCCCGGCGGCGGAACCGGCGACGGCTGCCGTACGCCCGGCACAACTCCCCGCGTCGGTCCCCGACTTCACGGGCCGGTCGTCCTTCGTCCGCGAGCTGGGCGAGATCCTCGCGTCGGCGGAGGGCCGGGTGATGGCGGTGTCGGCGCTGGCGGGCATCGGCGGGGTCGGCAAGACGACGCTGGCGGTGCACGTCGCCCACCAGGCCCGCTCGGCCTTCCCGGACGGCCAGCTGTACGTCGACCTCCAGGGCGCGGGCGCGAGGGCCGCGGAGCCGGAGACGGTACTGGGGTCGTTCTTGCGCGCTCTCGGGACGGCGGACGCGGCGATCCCGGACACGCTGGAGGAACGGGCGGCGCTGTACCGCTCGGTGCTGGACGGCCGCAGGGTCCTGGTGCTGCTGGACAACGCGCGGGACGCGGCACAGGTACGGCCGCTGCTGCCGGGCACGGAGGGGTGCGCGGCGCTGGTGACGTCCCGGGTGCGGATGGTGGACCTGGCCGGCGCCCATCTCGTCGACCTGGATGTGATGTCCCCCGACGAGGCCCTCGCGCTCTTCACGAAGATCGTGGGCGAGGAACGGGTGGCGTCGGAACGGCAGGCGGCGCTGGACGTGGTGGCGGCGTGCGGCTTCCTCCCCCTGGCGATCCGCATCGCCGCGTCCCGCCTGGCGGCGCGCCGCACCTGGACGGTGTCGGTCCTCGCGGCGAAGCTCGCCGACGAACGCCGCCGCCTGGACGAACTCCAGGCGGGCGACCTGGCGGTCAAGGCCACCTTCGAACTCGGCTACGGCCAGCTGGAACCGGCCCAGGCCCGAGCCTTCCGCCTCCTCGGCCTCGCCGACGGCCCGGACATCTCCCTGGCGGCAGCGGCAGCGGTCCTGGACCTGCCGCTGGACGACACGGAGGACGTACTGGAGTCCCTGGTCGACACGTCCCTCCTGGAATCCGCAGCCCCGGGCCGCTACCGCTTCCACGACCTGGTCCGGCTCTACGCGCGTGCATGCGCGGAACGCGACGAGTGGCCGCCGAGCGAGCGCGAGGCGGCGATGTCGAGGCTGCTGGACTTCTACTTGGCGACGGCGGCGGGGGTTTATGCGATCGAGCGGCCGGGGGATCGGACCGTGGCCCACCTCGAACGCGGACACTTCGACGCACGGAAGTTCAGCAATGCCTCAGAGGCGCTGGACTGGTTGCATGCGGAGGCGGAGCCGCTGCTGGCCTGCGCTCAGCAGTCGCTCGGCGACTCGACCTTGCAACGTGCCGTTGACCTCCTGCTGGCCACGATCGATCTGGCCGAATCGGGAGCTGGTTCGCGTCGCTACGAACGGGCCGTCACTGCGGCGTGCGATGCCGCTGCGTCAGCGGGAGACCTGCGCGCCGAGGTACGGGCGCGCATCACCGCGGCTCAAGTGCTCAGCCAGGGCGGACGTTTCGAGGAGGCCGAGGCGGAGGCTCGGCGCGCGGACACGTTGAACCAGAAGGCCGGGGACCCATGGGCAAGCAGCGCCGCTCCGAACCAGCTCGGCATCATCGCCCTGTGCACGGCTCGATACGCCGCGGCCGAGGTCTACTTCCTCAGATCGATCAACGCGTTTCAGGAGGACGAGAACAAACCCGGTGAGGCAAGCGCGGTCTGTAACCTGTCTCGCACCCTGGCTTCCATGGGGCGCAGCTCGGAAGCCGTGGAGCTGGCCCAGCGAGGGATCGAGATCTACGACGAGCTCGGCCTGTCCGTACGTCTTGCCAACGCGCACTATGCCGCAGGGATCGTCCTCAACCAGGCGGGACGGCTGTCCGAGGCATTGACTCACCTCAGTGACGCTCTGCAGGTCTTCACGGAGAGCCGGCAACGCCTGTGGGAAGGGACCACTCACTTCCGCATCGCGCAGGTCCACCTGGCAGCGCGCCGTGCGAGCCAGGCTGCACAGCATGCCGAACAGGCGCTGGCCATCGGCTGTATCGGTGGCGAGTGGATGAAGGCCAACGCCCTGACTGTGCTGGGTAAGGCGTTGGAGGCCCTCGACCAGCCTGATCGTGCACGTGCTTGTTGGCGTGACGCACTGGCGACCTACGAAGGTGCGGGCTCGTCGGAGGCTGAAGAGGTACGCGCTCTGCTCTCGCCGCTCGCGGCGGCGTGAACCCGGAGCCGGGCCGTTCATCGAACGTTTATGGGCCGATGCCACTCTCAATGCGCGGGTCCGTTGCATCGGGGGACAGACGGAACCGCTGGGTCTCGAAGTTCATCTGAGGCTCATGGACCGCCCGTTCGGCGACCCGCGGGGGAGTCGCCGAACGGGCGCTTCACTCGGCAAGCACCATCGACGTCTGGGGTTTCCATCATGAGCGAAAGCAAGTCGGACACCGAAATGACCACGCAGGACCAGCACGCGCCCGCCCCGCCGACCGCGGGCGCGGAGTTCACCACGCAGGACCAGCACGCCCCTGCGCCGCCCGCCTCCGACGGAGAGATCACCAAGCTGGACCAGCACGCCCCGGCCCCGCCCGCCCTGGACCTGGACGGCAAGTAGGGGTCGGACAGGACCTCCTGCACACACGGGGATCGGCCGCGGCGGCGCGGAGGGGGAGCCGTCGCGGCCGACGCGTGTCCGGAGGTCAGCTCCGGTATGCGCTCAGGCGACGGTGTACTGCGTGTCCCCGAAGTCCGCGACCACCCGGAGTTCTCCACCCAGGGCTCGGACGTAGGAGCGGAGTGTCGCGACCTCCGTGCGGTCGATCTCGCCGTGTTCGATCGCCGAGATCCGGGGGGTGGAGACGCCCATCTCGTCCGCGATGGCGCGCTGGGTGAGGGACTGCTCGCGGCGGATCTCCGCCAACCTGTACGCACGAACCTCAGCAAGGAGCCGCTCCTTCGCGGCCTGCCTCTCCTCCGGAGTCCGCACCGGCAGCCCGGCTGCCCTCCGCGCCTCGTCGGCCCGACGCTTGGCTTCCTCCCAGCTGACAGTGCTCATTCGTACTCCCTCGTGTCCAACTCGGCTACGTGCTGGCGATAGCGCTTCTCGGCGATCGGGATGTTGGTGTCGTACCAGCCGTTCCAGCTTCCCGCCTTGTCGCCGGCGACCAGCAGGACGGCCCGGCGCACCGGGTCAAAGGCGAACAGGATCCGGACCTCGCTGCCACCACAAGATCCCGGCCTCAGTTCCTTGAGGTGATGCTGCTCAGACCCCTTGATCCGGTCCACCAACGGGCGCCCCAGCGTGGGGCCGGCGTCCGCCAGGGCGTCAACGGCGTCCTCCACCTGATCCGCGCTGCCGGGATCAGTCGTCACAAGATCCCTGAACCACGTCGCCACCTCTGCGACGAGAATCACTTCCCATTGAGCCATAGCCCGGAAGTTAACGCAACCATTAACCCGCGGGGGGAAATCCCCGGCCAGTCACCCCAAAGGGTGATCACCAGCCCTCTCCCGCAGCTCGCGCTTCAGCACCTTCCCGCTTGCGTTCCGTGGTAGCTCCGTCACGAACTCCACCGATCTCGGGACCTTGTAGTTCGCCATTTCGCGGCGGGACCAGGCGATGAGGTCGTCGGCGGTTGTCGTCGCGCCCCGGCGTCTCACCACATAGGCCCTTCCCACCTCGCCCAGGCGGGGATCCGGGACCCCGATGACCGCTGCGTCCGTGATGTCGGGATGGCGGCGGAGCACGTGTTCGATCTCCGCCGGGTACGCGTTGAAGCCGCCGACGATGTACATGTCCTTCAGGCGGTCCGTGATGCGTAGATGGCCGGCGGGATCCAGGGTCCCCACGTCGCCCGTGCGGAGCCAGCCGTCCGGAGTGAGGGCTTGCCTCGTGGCCCGCTCGTCCTCGTAGTAGCCCTGCATGACGTTGAAGCCCCGGACCTGGATCTCGCCCTTCACCCCGGGGCCGACCGGGGTGCCGTGCGCGTCCACCACCCGGACCTCCGTGCCCGGGATCGCCCGGCCCGAGGTCGTCGCGATCACCGTGTCCTCGTCCTCGCGGCGGCACATCGTCACGATGCCCGTCGCCTCCGAGAGGCCGTACGCGGTCAGGACCGTGTCCATGCCCAGGTCCCTGCGCAGGCGTTCCACCAGGGCCTCCGGGATCACCGCCGCGCCCGTCACCGTCAGGCGCAGGGAGGTCAGGTCGTAGGACGTCCTCTCCGGGTGGTCGAGGAGGGATTCGAGGAGGGTGGGCGGGCCGGGGAGGGCCGTCACCCGCTCCTTCGCTATGTGCGCCAGCGTCGCCGTCGCGTTGAACACCGGCTGCGGGATCATCGTCGCGCCCCGCATCAGGCACGCCAGGACGCCGGCCTTGTAGCCGAAGGTGTGGAACAAGGGGTTCACGATCAGGTAGCGGTCGCCCGGCCCAAGGCCCGCCAGGTCCGCCCAGGTCGCGTAGGCCCGCAAGGTCTGCGCGTGCGTGGTCACCACGCCCTTCGGGCGGCCTGTCGTGCCCGAGGTGTAGATCAGGTCCGAGGCGTGTGAGCCGTTGAGCACCGCCGCGCGCGTCCGGACCTCCTCCTCCCCCACCCCCTCCCCGCTCGCCAGGAAGTCCTTCCAGGTCAGGAAGTCCGCCGGGGCGTCATCCGACAGGACCACCACCCGGTCCAGGGCCGGCAGGCCGGGGCCCTCCGTCTCCGCCAGTGCCCGTCTCAGGGACGCCACGTACGACGTCCCCAGGAACGCACCCGTCACGAACAGCAGCCTCGCCCCGCTCCTGCGCAGCACGTCCGCCGCCTCCCCGCCCTTGAAGCGGGTGTTCAGCGGGACCAGCACCGCGCCCGCCGACACCGCGCCCAGGGCCGCGACGATCCAGTCCAGGGTGTTCGGCGCCCAGATCGCCACACGGTCGCCGACGCGGACGCCGTTCGCCATGCACGCCGCCGTCGCGCGGTCCACTCGGGCGGCCAGTTCGGCGTACGAGACGCGCGTACGGCCGTCCACGACCGCTTCCGTGTCCGCGTACCGTTCCGCGGCCGAGCGGACCAGCTCCGGAATCGTGCGCACGGTCATGTCATCCACTGCGTCCGCCTCCTTGAGCCCCGCAACTCAGCTGACCCCCCGTCAGGTTAGCTGTAACCTGACGGACCGTCAGCCATGAGGAGTCAGCGGAGGGAGCCCCGCGTCCATGCCCGGACTCAAGAACGCCACCGCCCTGGTCGGCATAGGCCAGACCCCCTTCGCCAAGCACCTCCCCGACGACGAACACACCCTCGCCTGCCGTGCCGTGCTCGCCGCGCTCGACGACGCCGGCATCGCACCCGGCGAGGTCGACGCGCTCGCCTCGTACACCATGGAGGAGACCGAGGAGGTGGAGCTGGCCAAGGCGGTCGGCTTCGGGGACCTCACCTACTTCGGGCGCGTCCCGTACGGCGGGGGCGGTTCCTGCGCCACCGTCGCCCACCTCGCCGCCGCCATCGCCTCCGGCCAGGCCTCCGTGGGCGTCGCCTGGCGCTCCCGCAAGCGGGGCAGCGGACCCCGGCCCTGGAGCAGGACCGACGTTCAACTCCCGACCCCCGCCCAGTGGACCCGGCCCTTCGGGCTGCTCCGGCCCGTCGACGAGATCGGGATGCTCGCCCGCCGCTACCTGCACGAGTACGGCGCCACCCGCGACCACCTCTTCAACGTCGCCCTCGCCTGCCGCAACCGCGCCAACCAGAACCCGGCCGCGATCATGTACGACCGCCCGCTGACCCGCGAGATGTACATGACCTCCCGCTGGATCAGCGAGCCTCTGTGCCTGTACGACAACTGCCTGGAGACGGACGGGGCGTTGGCCTGCGTGGTCGTCTCGCGCGAGCGTGCCCTCGACTGCCGGCACCGGCCCGTCTACGTCCACTCCGCCGCCCAGGGGCTCCCCGCCCAGCACCACGGCATGGTCAACTACTGGAACGACGACCCCCTCACCGGGCCCGCCTGGACCGCCGCCCGGCATCTGTGGAAGCACGCCGACCTCACTCCCGAGGACGTCGACGTCGCCCAGATCTACGACGCGTTCACCCCGCTCGTCCTGCTCTCCCTCGAGGGTTACGGCTTCTGCGGGCGCGGTGAGGGCGGGGCCTTCACCGAGGGCGGGGCGCTGGAGACCGGCGGACGGCTGCCGCTCAACACCGGCGGGGGCGGACTCAGCGAGGCGTACGTCCACGGCTTCAACCTCATCACCGAGGGCGTCAAGCAGCTCCGCGGGACGAGCACCGCGCAGGTGCCGGGGGCCTCCAGCTGTCTCGTCACCGCGGGGGAAGGGGTCCCCACCTCCGCCCTCCTGCTCACCATCTGAGGGAGCCGACCACCATGCCCGAACTGCTCAGCCCCGTCACCGACTCCGACGGCGCCCCGTTCTGGGAGTACGCCAAGAAGGGCGAACTCCGCGTCCAGACCTGCGCCGACTGCCGCGAACCGCGGTTCCCGCCCCGGCCCTGCTGCGCCCACTGCCAGTCCTTCGCACACGAGTGGCGGCTGATGTCGGGACGCGGGCGGGTCTGGTCGTACGTCGTGCCCCATCCGCCGCTCCTCCCCGGGTACGCGGAGCTGGCCCCGTACAACGTCGTGCTCGTCGAGCTGGCCGACGCGCCTCGGATACGGATGGTGGGGAACGTCGTCACCCGGCCCGGCGCGGCCATCAACTCCCTGCCCCCACAGCAACTCCGCATCGGCGCCCGTGTCCAGGTCGCCTTCCATGACGGCATGCCGCAGTGGGTCCTGGAGCAGCGCGCATGAGCCCGCACGCGTCCCTCCTCGTCGAGCGCGACACCGCGACCGGCGTCGCCCTCGTCACCCTCAACCGGCCGTCCCGCCTCAACGCCATCGACCGCGGACTCGCCGGCCAACTGGAAGAGACATGGCGGTCGTTCCGTTACGACGACTCCGTGCGCGCCATCGCGCTCACCGGCACCGGCACGCGCGCCTTCTGCACCGGCATCGACCGCGACGACACCCACGCCCCGCAGCCCGGCTCCCCCTATTCCCAGGACGATCCGCTGCTCACCATCGGGCCCAAGGCGAACGACCTCTGGAAGCCCGTCGTCGTCGCCGTGGAGGGGATGGCCTGTGGCGGCGCCTTCTATCTGCTCGGGGAGGCCGAGTTCGTCGTCGCCGGGGCTTCCGCCACCTTCTTCGATCCGCACACCACGTACGGCATGGTCAGCGCGTACGAGTCCGGGCTGATGGCGCAGCGGATGCCGTACGGGGAGGTCGCGCGGATGGTGTTGATGGGGGCGGCGGAGCGGATGTCGGCGCGGCGGGCGTACGAGGTGGGGCTGGTGTCGGAAGTGACGGAGGACGGTGGGGCGGTGGCCGCCGCTGTCGAGCGGGCGGCGGTGATCGCCGGGTGTCCGAGCGAGGCCGTGCAGGGGACCGTCCGGGCCCTGTGGGCGGCTCATCAGGCCGCCCGTGCGCACGCGTTCGCGCTCGCGCCGCATCTGGTCGCGCTCGGCAACCTGCCCGGCGAACGGCAGGCGGAGCTGTTCGCCGGGCGGGAGCGGAGTACGTACCGAAAGCGGTGAGGGTCAGGAGACCGCCGGTGCCGTCGGTGTCAGGTCGCCGCGGGTGACCGGGGACGCGGACTTCCCGGCCGCGCCCACTCCCACCTGCACGGTGACCGTGTCGGCGGCGGGGAGCGAGTTGCATGTCACGAGCATGTCACTGCCTGGCGACCGTCGGGCACCCGGCGTAGCGTCGGCCGTGGGCAGCGGTGAACGGCCGCGCCCCGCAGCGACGGCCGCCGTCCGACCACCCTTTCCGTGCACCCGGTACGACGGCCGTCCCGCAGCCCGAAGTGCCGCAGCCCGAAAGGCGCGGGCTCACGTCGTCCGCGCCGTCCCCGTCCCCTTCTCCGCGTCCAGCGCGTACACGCACCGGTCCTTGCTGCAGGCGTAGACGACGCCGTCGCGGACGACCGGGGAGCCGGTGATCTCGCCGCCGGTGGCGAGCTTCCAGCGCAGACGGCCGTCGTCGGCCTTGAGGGTGTAGAGCAGGTGGTCGGTGGAGCCGAAGTGGATACGGCCCTCGGCGACCGCGGGGGCGCCGACGATCTCGCCGCCCGCCTGGAAGCGCCACTTGGGCGTGCCGGTGACCGCGTCCAGGGTGTACAGGCCCTTGCCGCTGCCGACGTGGACATGGCCGGCGGCGACCAGGACGGGCTCGACGGAGGCGCGGGACTCGGTGGCGATGCGCCAGCGGTCGCGGCCGTCGGTGGCGTCGAGGGCGTAGACCGTGCCGAGGTAGTCGGCGAGGTAGACGCCGCCGCCCGTCACCGCCGGGCCGGGGACGAAGGCCGGCGGGCACAGGAAGACCGCGGGGGCCTCGAAGTGCCAGCGGACGTGGCCGCCGGTGACGTCCAGGGCGAGGACGCGGGTGCCGGCGGAGACGTAGACGTAGCCGTCGGGGGCCTGGGTGATGCGCACGGGGACGCCGCCGCAGGAGGCCGCGTCGCCGATGGGGTACGACCAGCGCTCGTCGCCGGTGCGGGCGTCGAGGGCGCGCAGGCGGGCGTCCTGCCAGACGTAGACGGTGCCGTCGTGGAGGACGGGTCCGGCCTCGGGCGACTCGAAGTCGGTCTGGCAGCCGGTGACCTCCCACAGCTTCTGGCCGGTGGACGCCTCCCAGCCCTGGACGCCGCCGCCTCTGGTGCCGGTGACGACGGTGCCGCGCTCGGCCTTGAGCGAGTACACCCAGGCGTCGGTGGACAGCCGCCACAGGTCGCCGCCCTCGCGCGCGTCGAGGGCGAGGAGGGTGGGGCCGTCGGAGGCGTGGATGCGGCCGTCGGCGATCGCCATGGACCAGGCGACGTCACGCGTCTTGAAGCGGCGCCGGCCGGTGGCCACGTCGAGGGCGTGCACCTCGAAGGAGGTGACGTAGACGAGGTCGCCGTCGACGGCCGGGGTGCCCCAGACGTCGTTGGACATACGGAACCGCCACGGCCGCCAGCCGGACGGCTGCTCCGGCGGGGCGGTCGCCGGCGCGGGCGCGGGTACGGC
>NZ_JAOCQE010000065.1 GCF_025290915.1 Streptomyces sp. 15-116A
TGGCGGGCCGGGCCTCG
Organism: Streptomyces sp. 15-116A; assembly: GCF_025290915.1. Taxonomy (GTDB): domain Bacteria; phylum Actinomycetota; class Actinomycetes; order Streptomycetales; family Streptomycetaceae; genus Streptomyces. The sequence goes on from NZ_JAOCQE010000065.1 coordinate 18, forward strand.
CTGGGCCCCGCGGCCGCGGCGGCGCTGCTCGCCACCGACGAGGCGGAGGCGACCCGGCACCTCCAGATGCTGGCCCGCGCGGGCCTGATCGCGCAGGTGCGCCAGGGCCGTTACCGGCTGCACGACCTGGTGCGCGCGTTCGCCCTGGCCCGGCTGCTCGACGAGGAGGACCCGGGCGAGCGCGCGGCAGCGCAGGAGCGGCTGATCGTGAACTACGCCGAGCTGGCCGACTCGGTGCTGCGGCTGGTCGACGGCAACATGTCCACCCGCTCCGACCGCTTCGGCAGTTACGGCTTCACCTCGCTGGACGAGGCGCTGCGCTGGCTGGACGACGAGTCGAGCTTCATCACGGCCGCGCTCCGGCACGCGGAGGGCGTCGACCAGGGCGCGGTGCTCAATCTGCTGGGCGCGCTGTGCGACTACTGCCTGCTGCGCGGCGACCTGTACCGGCTGGGCGAGATCAACGAGCTGGCGCAGGCCGTGGACGAGGGGCTGCTGGTGCGGTCGGTGCAGTGGCGCACCGGGATCGCCGCGCGCCAGCTGGGCGAGCTGGACAAGGCGCGGACCACGCTGACGTCGGTGGTGGACCTGTACCGGGAGGCGCATCACGACGCGGGGGCGGCCCGCGCGCTGACCTCGCTCGGGATCACCCTGCACCACCAGGGCAATCTGACGGAGGCGTCGGCGAAACTGCGGGAGGCGCTGGACCTGCAGTCCGCGCCGGAGCTGGCCACGGACCGGGCGTGGACGATGCACGCGCTGGCCGCGGTGGAACGCGACCGGGCCCGGCTGGGCGAGGCGCTGGACCTGCTCACCGAGTCGCTGGTGCTGCACCGCGCGGGCGAGTCCGTGCACGGCCAGGCGTGGGCGCACTTCCAGCTCGGCCAGCTGTATCTGCGGCTGGGCGACGTGCCGCGCGCCGACACCGAGCTGCGCACCGCCCTCGACCTGTACGGCCGTACCCGCGACGGCCGCGGCGAGGCGTGGGCGCTGACCCAGCTGGCCCGGGCCCGGCTGGTGGACGGTGACGCCTCCGAGGCCGTGGAGGAGCTGCGCGGCGCGGCGGCCCGGCACCGCGACAACGAGGACGCGCGCGGCGAGGCGTGGACGCTGTACTACCTCGGCCAGGCGCTGGAGGAGACCGGCGACCTGGACCGCGCGGTGCGCGAGCTGGAACGCTCCCGCACGATGTTCTCCCGTATGCGCGACGTCTACGGTCTGGCCTGCGCCCGGCACCACTCGGCGCGGGCCACCCGCGACCAGCGGGCGGCGCAGACGGGCTCGCTGCGCAACTCCGGTTTCGCCCGGCAGCTCCTCGTCGACGCGCGCGCCGACTTCCGGCGCATCGGCGTCGCCCACGGCGAGGCGTGGACGTGTCTGGAGCTGGCGGTGGTGGACGCGGGCAACGCCCGTACGCAAGCGGCGCTGGCGCTGTGCGACGAGGCGGTGACGCTGTTCGCCTCCTACGGCGACCGGCGCGGCGAGGACTGGGCGCACTTCCTGCGCTGCACGCTGCTGCCGTACGCGGCACCCGGCGGCGTGGAGGTCGGCACGGCGGTGGCGCAGGAGGAGCTCGCCCAGCTGAGCCGCTCCGGGCACCCCACGCGCGACGAGAAGCTCGACGACTACGTGGAGGCCTACCAGCTCCTCCTGGAGCGCGGCGTCACCTTGGAGGCGGGCTGGCAGGCCTGGCGCCTGGGCATGGTCCCGAGCCGCCACGCCCGCGAGGTGATGGGGGTGGCGGTGGGGTCGAAGGCGTAGCCCTCCGGGGCGTACTGGGCGTCCAGGGCGTCCGGGAGGGCTACGGGGCCGTGGGGCTCAGCTCTGCTTCTTCTCGGGACCGCCGGAGGCCGTCGCCTTCGTGGCGTCCTCGCCCGCCTCGGGGGCCGGGGTCTCCTGGAAGTCGACCCGGTTCATGTGCCGGTTCATGGACTTCATCAGGCCCCACACCGCCAGGGCCATCACCGCGAAGACGATGAAGCCGAGGACGCCGGGGGTGACCTTGTCCTCGTCGATCTCCTTGGCGAGGGGGACCAGGTGGGTCAGTGCCAGGCTTGCGCTTGCGCTCATGTCAGGCATTGTCCCGGATGCCCGCGAAGAGGTCGTCCTCGGGGAGGGAGGTATCGACGAGCGACTTCGCCAGCTCGTACTCCTCCGTCGGCCAGACCTCCTTCTGGATCTCCATCGGCACCCGGAACCAGCCGCCGTCGGGGTCGATCTGCGTGGCGTGCGCGATCAGTGCCTTGTCGCGGATCTCGAAGAAGTCGGCGCACGGGACGTGCGTGGTCAGCGTGCGCTCCTTGCGCTCGAACTCGTCCCAGCGCTTGAGCCAGTCCCCGTACGGCGACTCCAGGCCGCGGTCCAGCAGCGCCTGGTGCAGCGCCTCGGTGCGGGGGCGGTTGAAGCCCTGGTTGTAGTACAGCTTCAGCGGCTGGAAGGCCGGGCCGTACTCGTCCTCCGGGTACTTCGCGGTGTCGGCCGCGCCCTCGAACGCCACCATCGTGATCTTGTGGGTCATGATGTGGTCGGGGTGGGGGTAGCCGCCGTTCTCGTCGTAGGTGGTGATCACCTGCGGGCGGAAGGAGCGGATCTTGCGCACCAGCTCGCCGGCCGCCTTGTCGACGTCCTCCAGGGCGAAGCAGCCCTCCGGCAGCGGCGGCAGCGGGTCGCCCTCGGGCAGCCCGGAGTCGACGAAGCCGAGCCACTCCTGCTTGACGCCGAGGATCTCCCGGGCCTCGTCCATCTCCTTCCTGCGTACCTCGTGGATGTTCTCCTCGATGTACGGGTCCCCCTGCAGCTTGGGGTTGAGGATGGAGCCGCGCTCCCCGCCCGTGCAGGTCACGACCAGCACGTCCACCCCCTCGGACACGTACTTCGCCATGGTGGCCGCGCCCTTGCTGGACTCGTCGTCCGGGTGGGCGTGCACGGCCATCAGTCGCAGCTGGTCAGTCAAGACTCAATCCTCAAGTCGGTAGGCGCCCGATGTGCGGCGGCGCATTCGTCGGTGGGCGCCCTGTGTGCGGGGGCGCCTTCGGCGGCTTCTATAGTGACCGAATCGGGGGCGGAATAATTCCGGAGCCCGGCCCCAAGGAGACGATCATGAGTACGGCGCGTACGCGACTGCCCGAGGGCCGTTACGGCCGTTCCTCGGACGAGCGCGCCGACCGCACGCTCAAGATCGTGGGCGCCGTGCTCGGGACGCTGCTGCTGGGCCTGGTCGGCTGGTTCGGCTATCACTACGTCGCCCAGAACGAGATCAGCGCGGAGTTGATCAGCTTCGACGCCGGCGAGGACGCGGTGCGGGTGCATCTTGAGGTCCACAAGGACGCCGGGGTCGCCGGATACTGCACGGTGCGCTCCCAGGCGGAGAACGGCGCCGAGGTGGGCCGGGCCGACTTCCGCTTCGACGGGGACGCCACCCGTATCGACAAGGTCGTCACGCTCCGCACCACCTCTCCCGGCACCACGGCCGAGCTGCTCGGCTGCCACGCGGACTGATCCGTCGCCGGTCGCGGCCGAGTGTCGCGAGGATTACGCATCCTCTGACCTGCGACGACAAGAGTCCGGTGGCTTATGTCCTCCCCCTTGGGGAACTGAATTGTTAGGCTCGTGGTTTCGCCCATCCGTGGAGGCACATCCTTCTGGGTAGGGCGATGCTTTGTATTCCCAGTACCTACGAGGAGCACCTGTGACCCAGACCAGCGAGAACGTCACCTGGCTGACCCAGGAGGCGTACAACAAGCTCAAGGACGAGCTTGAGTACCTTACTGGTCCCGCGCGCACGGAGATCGCCGCCAAGATCGCCGCCGCGCGCGAGGAGGGCGACCTGCGTGAGAACGGCGGGTACCACGCGGCCAAGGAGGAGCAGGGCAAGCAGGAGCTCCGTGTGCGCCAGCTCACCCAGCTTCTCGAGAACGCCCAGGTCGGCGAGCCGCCGGCGGCCGACGGCGCCGTGGCGCCCGGCATGGTCGTGACGATCGCCTTCGACGGCGACGAGGACGACACGCTGACCTTCCTGCTCGCCTCGCGCGAGTACGCGAGCGCCGAGATCGAGACCTACTCGCCGCAGTCCCCGCTCGGCACCGGCGTGATCGGCCACAAGGTCGGTGAGGACGCCGAGTACGAGCTTCCGAACGGGAAGAAGGCGACCGTGAAGATCCTCAAGGCCGAGCCGTACAACAGCTGACCCGGCCTCACGGACCCCCAGTCAGGGCCCCCGGCGTGCCGCGCCTCCGCGGCGGTGCCGGGGGTCTCGTCATGCGGTCGCGGAACGGTACTTGCGCACCGCCAGCGTTCTGAAGAACACCAGGATCACGATCGACCAGATCAGCGAGGCCAGCACCGGGTGCTGCATGGGCCAGGCGTCGGACGTCTGGAAGCCCGGTGGCAGGTTGCCGAACAGCTCGCGGCACGCCTGCACGGTGGCGCTGAACGGGTTCCACTCGGCGATGTGGCGCAGGAACGTCGGCATCTGGTTCGCGTCCACGAACGCGTTGGAGATGAACGTCAGCGGGAACAGCCAGATCAGGCCGCCCGAGGTCGCCGCCTCCGGGGTGCGGACGGTGAGGCCGATGAGCGCGCCGATCCAGGAGAAGGCGTATCCGAGCAGCAGGAGCAGACCGAATCCGGCGAGCACCTTGCCGAAATTCTCGTGGGTGCGCCAGCCGACCAGCAGCGCGACCACCGCGAGGACGAGCAGCGTGAGTGCCGTCTGCACCAGGTCGGCGAGGGTGCGCCCGGTCAGCACCGCGCCGCGTGCCATGGGCAGGGAGCGGAAGCGGTCGATGAGGCCCTTGTGCATGTCGTCGGCGATGCCGGCGCCCGCGCCCGCCGTGGCGAACGTGACGGTCTGGGCGAAGATGCCCGCCATCAGGAACTCGCGGTAGGCCTGTGTGGAGGTGGACGAGCCGACCTGGATCGAGCCGCCGAAGACATAGGTGAACAGCACCACGAACATGACCGGCTGGATCAGACCGAAGATGAGCATCTCGGGGATCCGGGCCATGCGGATCAGATTGCGCTTGGCGACGACCAGCGAGTCTCTGATCGACTGGCTGAGGGGATTGCCCGGTGCCGTGACCCGCACGGCGTCGGTGACGGCACTCACTTCGCGGCCTCCTTCTTCTGACGGTGTCCTCTGGCGTCCTGCGCGCCCTGCTGGCCGTTGTCCTCGTCCTTGGCCTCGGCGACATGGCCGGTGAGGGACAGGAAGACGTCGTCGAGGGTGGGCCGGCGCAGGCCGATGTCGTCGATCTCGATGCCGCGGGCGTCGAGATCGCGGATGATCTCGGCCAGCAGCTTGGCGCCGCCGGACACGGGGGTGGTGATCTTGCGCATGTGGTCCTCGACGGTGGTGTCGCCCTTGCCGAGGCCGCGCAGGCTGTACTTGTCGAGCAGATCGGCGGCGGCCGCGATGTGCTCCCGCTCGTGCACCACGACCTCGACGCGCTCGCCGCCGGTGCGGGCCTTGAGCTGGTCGGAGGTGCCCTGGGCGATGACCTTGCCGTGGTCGACGACAGCGATGTCGTGCGCGAGGTGGTCGGCCTCCTCCAGGTACTGCGTGGTCAGCAGCAGGGTCGTACCGCCCGAGACGAGCTGCTTGATCACTTCCCACAGCTGCTGGCGGTTGCGCGGGTCGAGGCCGGTCGTCGGCTCGTCCATGAACATCACCGGCGGGGAGACCACCAGGGCCGCGGCGAGGTCGAGGCGGCGGCGCATGCCTCCGGAGTAGGTCTTGGCGGGGCGGTCGGCGGCGTCGGCGAGATGGAACTGCTCCAGCAGCTCGTCCGCGCGGGCGCGGGCCGCCTTCGCCTTCATCTGGTAGAGCTGGCCGACCATCTGCAGGTTCTCCCGGCCGGTCAGGTATTCGTCGACCGCCGCGAACTGGCCGGACAGGCCGATGGAGCGCCGGACGGCGTCGGGCTGCTTCAGCACGTCGATACCGGCGACGACGGCCTTGCCGCTGTCGGGTCGCAGCAGGGTGGTCAGACAGCGGACCGTGGTGGTCTTGCCCGCGCCGTTCGGCCCGAGCAGGCCCAGGACGGTGCCCTCGGGGACATCGAGGTCGACGCCGTCCAGTGCCTTTACGTCTCCGAAGGTCTTGACCAGACCTTCGGCATAGATGGCGCCTGGCATATGAGTCTCCACGTCGTCGGGGATTCTTCGGAAAGCCTAGGTATGTGCGCTGCGCTCCGCCGTTGATTTATCGGCGGCGCGAGAGGTCGTACGCGAGGTGGTGCGAGCTTCACGGGAGGCGGCACACGACACACCATAACGCGATGTATCGCGTCCCTCAATGCATTTACTCGAACGAGTGACGCTCGGCTTCTGTCCGTCAGTCGATGACCGTGTAGCCCGCGTCGCGCAGGGCCTGGTTGACCTCGGTGCAGTGTGCCGGGCCCTTCGTCTCCAGGTGCAGCTCGACCTCCGCCTCCGTGAGCCCGAGCCGTGGATCGGTCCGCACATGGCTCACGTCGAGGACGTTAGCGTCGACCACTGACAACGCCCCGAGAAGCGTCGCGAGCGCACCCGGCCGGTCCGTCAGACGCAGCCGAACCGCCAGGTAGCGGCCCTGCGCGGCCATACCGTGCCGCAGCACCCGCTCCATCAGCACCGGGTCCACGTTCCCCCCGGACAGCACCGCCACCACCGGCCCCTCGAAGGCACCGGGCCGGCTCAGCAGCGCCGCGACCGGGCTCGCCCCCGCCGGTTCCACGACCAGCTTGGCCCGCTCCAGGCACAGCAGCAGCGCCGCGGACAGCTCGTCCTCGCTGACCGTGCGCACCTCGTCCACCAGCGCGCCGACGATCCCGAAGGGAACATCCCCCGGCCGCCCCACCTTGATGCCGTCGGCCATCGTCGACGGATGGCGCACCGACACCGGGTGCCCGGCCGCAAGCGACGGCGGATACGCCGCCGCTCCCTCCGCCTGCACCCCGATGATCCGCACCTCGGGCCGCAGCGCCTTCACGGCCACCGCGATCCCGGCGGCCAGCCCGCCGCCGCCGACGCCCACGACGATCGTGCGCACCTCCGGGCACTGCTCCAGGATCTCCAGGCCCACCGTGCCCTGGCCCGCGATGATGTCCGGGTGGTCGAAGGGGTGGATGAACACCGCGCCCGTCTCGTACGCGTACTCCTTCGCGGCGGCGAGCGTCTCGTCGACCACCTGACCGTGCAGGCGCACCTCGGCGCCGTACTCCCGGGTGGCGCTGATCTTCGGCAGCGGGGCTCCCTTCGGCATGAACACCGTCGAGCGCACACCGAGCAGCGACGACGCCAGCGCCACCCCCTGCGCGTGATTGCCGGCGCTCGCCGCGACGACGCCGGCGGCGCGCTCCTCGGGCAGCAGCCCGGCGATCCGTACGTAGGCGCCGCGCAGCTTGAACGAGCCGGTGCGCTGGAGGTTCTCGCACTTCAGGTGCACGGGGGCGCCCACCAGCTGGGACAGGTGCCTGCTGCCCTCCAGTGCCGTCACCCGCGCCACGCCCGAGAGCATCTTCTGGGCGCCGCGCACATCGTCGAGAGTGACGGTCCGCAAGGAGTCAGCCGTGCCGTAGCTCATGACTCCAGCATCGCAGTTCACGAACGGCGGCGACCGGTGTGACCAGCCCGCGGACGCCGCTTTGCGCAGCGCCGGTACGGCCTGCCGTCCGGCCGCGTACCCTGTCCCCCAATTAGCAGCCCTCCACGAAGTGAGCCCCCGGCCATGCCCACAACACCTGAAATGTCGATGGACATGTCGAGCGTCGGTGACAGCGGTCTTCTCGACACGCTGCAGCACGAGGTGGCGTTGTTCGCCCGCCGTGCCGAGCAGACCCGGCTCGGCGGGGTCGGCCAGGTGCGCAACTCCATGGACCGCGCCGCCTACCTGCTGCTCAACCGCCTCGACAACGAAGGCCCGATGGGCGTCAAGGCACTCGCCGCGAGCATGGGCATCGACTCCTCCACGGTCACCCGGCAGGTCGCTCCGCTGGTGGACAGCGGCCTGGTCAAGCGCACCTCGCACCCGGAGGACGGGCGCGCGGTCGTCCTCCAGCTGTCCCCGCGCGGCCGGGCCCGCCTGGACGAGGTCCGCTCCTCCCGCCGCCGGCTGATGGCCGAACTCACGCACGACTGGACCCCGGAGGAACGCGAGTCCTTCTGCACGCTGCTCACGCGCTTCAACAGCGCGCTGTCGGCCCGGATGTCGATGCAGGGGGTTCCGGCGGCGGAGACACAGCAGGATTCCTGAGCGGGGAGGGACGTCTACGGGGACGGGGGCGCTCGCGAGGGCTCGGCGACGCGGTGACGACGACACCGGCGCGAGGTAGCCACCTGCACACACGCGCAAGGTGTCTCCCCTCCCCCGGCACCTCGATGTGAGGCACCCCCACTCCGGATGCGCGCGGCCCTTGACCCTGGGGGCGGGGCTGGCCTCATATGAGACAGGTCCCCTTGGGCGGGAGGCGCTGGTGCGACACGGGGTTGTGTCCCAGGACGTCCGCCGGGCCCGCGAGTTCGAGGCGTTCGTCGCGGGTGCGGGTGGGCGGCTGCTGCACGCCGCCACACTGCTCACGGCGGAGGCACCGGACGACAACCCGCGCGCACGGCGCCTGCTCACCCACGCGCTGGCACAGACGTACGCCTGCTGGGACCGGCTGCGCGGCGAGGACCCCTACGACCGCGCCCGCCAGTATCTGGCCACCCGCTTCGCGCACGGCGCCTGGCACCAGCCCGGTGGCCTGCTCCGCTCCCGGCCCGATCCGGCGAGCCCGCTCGCGCGGCTCAGCCCGCAGGAGCGTCTCGTCCTGGTGCTGCGGCTCTACGAGGGTGTCGCCGAGGAGCAGACAGCGGCCCTGCTCGGTCTGTCCGCCGACCGCGTGCGGGCCATCTGCCTGCGCGCGATCACCGCCGCCCTGCGCCCGCCGCGCGGACCGGCCCCGGCGGTCGGGGGCGTCAAGGCGGTGCCCTCATGAGGCGACGGAGGCGGACATGAGCCGGGTCAGCCGTGAGGAGATGGTGCGGCGGCTGCTGGAGCAGCCGGCGTCGCCTCCCGTGCCGCCCGAACTGCACGCGGACGCGGTCCGGCGCGGCACCCGCATGCTGCGCCGCAGGAGGTTCGCCCGCCGGGTGATGTGGCTGCTGCTGTTCGCGGCGGCGGTGGCGTTCACGGTGTGGGCGGTGAACGTACAGCCGTGGGTGGAGCCGCCGTCGGAGACGACTCCACCCCTGACGGGCTGGTGAGCCCGGCCTTTGCCGGGGTTACTTCCCGAGCGCCTGCTGAAGGTCTTCGAGCAGGTCGTCGACGTTCTCGATGCCCACGGACAGCCGCACCAGGTCGGCCGGGACCTCGAGCGCCGAGCCCGCCGCGGACGCGTGCGTCATCCGGCCGGGGTGCTCGATCAGCGACTCGACGCCGCCCAGGGACTCGCCGAGCGTGAAGATCCGCGCCCGGTTGCACACCTCGACGGCCGCCTCCTCGCCGCCCTCCACGCGGAAGGAGACCATGCCGCCGAAGGACCGCATCTGCTTGGCGGCGACCTCGTGACCGGGGTGCTCCGGCAGCCCCGGGTACAGCACGCTCGTCACGCGCGCGTGCCGGGTGAGCATGTCGGCGATCTTGGTCGCGTTCTCGCTGTGCCGGTCCATGCGCACCGACAGGGTCTTGGTGCCGCGCAGCACCAGCCAGGAGTCGAACGGCCCGGCGACCGCGCCCATCGCGTTCTGGTGGAAGGCCAGCTCCTCGCCCAGCTCCGCGTCCGCCGTGATCAGCGCGCCGCCGACCACGTCGGAGTGGCCGCCCATGTACTTGGTCAGGGAGTGCACGACGACGTCCGCGCCGAGCGACAGCGGCTGCTGCAGATACGGCGTGGCGAAGGTGTTGTCGACGACGAGGCGGGCGCCCGCGTCCCGGGCGACCTGGGCGACGGCGGCGATGTCGGTGATGCCGAGCAGCGGGTTGGACGGGGTCTCCACCCAGACGACCTTGGTCTTCGGGGTGATGGCGGCCCGTACGGCGGCGGGGTCGGAGGTGTCGGCGACCGACCACTCCACGCCCCAGCGGGCGACGACCTTCGCGAACAGACGGAACGTGCCGCCGTAGGCGTCGTTGGGGATCACCACGTGGTCGCCGGGGCTGAGGAGCGTACGCAACAGGCAGTCCTCGGCCGCCAGTCCGGACGCGAACGCGAGGCCGCGGCGACCGCCCTCCAGGGCGGCGAGGTTCTCCTCCAGCGCGGTGCGGGTGGGGTTGGCGCTGCGGCTGTACTCGTAGCCGCCGCGCAGGCCGCCGACACCGTCCTGCTTGTAGGTGGACACCTGGTAGATCGGCGGGACGACCGCGCCCGTCAGGGGGTCGGCGGTGTTGCCCGCGTGGATCGCGAGCGTCTCGAAGTGCTGACTGATGTGCCTGTCGCTCATGGGACCCGAGCGTAGTGCGCCGACGCGGCGAGCGCCCGGGACGCCCGGACTGCTCCCGAGCCGGGTTTTCCACAGGCACGGCACCCAGGTTGGCCAATTGTCGGCGCGGTCTGGTTCGCTTGAGGCATGGAGATTCTGTGGGTCCTGATCGCGCTGGTCATGCTGAGCTTCGTGCTGCTCCCCGTCCTGCGGCGCCGGCGTGGCGCGGTCGGCCTGGTCACGCCGGACCATCCGGACGCGGCGGACCCCGCGAACTACGGCTTCGCTCCCACGGAGGAGCTGGACATACGCCTGCCCGGCCCGGACCAGGACCTGCTGGACGTGCTGGACGTGGTGCAGCGCACCCAGGACTACCGTGCGGCCCAGCAGCTGCTGGCGGGCACGGAGGCGGAGGGCGAGCTGCGCTGGCAGCGCGTGCAGTCCTTCGCCGGTGCCGCCTCGCTGGAGCTGCAGCAGCGGCCGGGCGGGGTGAGCGACGCGCCGGGCGGTCAGTGGCTGCGTGTGTGGCGGGCCGAGGCTCCCAAGGACGCGGGCGGAGCGGCGGTGCACGCCGAGTTCCTGGTGCAGCAGGCGTGGCGTACGGCGGCGCCCGGCACGGACGAGTTCCGGATCATCATGGAGGAGGCGAAGGCGGCGTGCAGTGAGGCGGCGCTGCTGGCGCCGGGTGACCCCATTCCGTACATCGTCGAGCTGTCGGTGGCGCGCGGGCTCGCCTACTACCAGAAGGACTTCGAGCAGCTGTGGCTGAAGATCCTGGACCGCGCGCCGAACCACATGGGGGCGCATCTGGCGGCGCTGCACTACTGGTGCGAGAAGTGGCACGGCTCGCGGGACCTGGCGTACTCGTTCGCGGAGGCCGCGGCGGCGCGGGCGCCCCAGGGTTCGCTGCTGGCCGCCATGCCGCTGTTCGCGGTGTTCGAGCATCTGCCCGAGGTGAACCTGGTCAGCGGCTTCTACCAGAGCGAGGTCGTCACCAAGGCGGTCCACGGCGCGCTGCACGCGGTGCACTCGGCCCGCCCCGACGACCCGACGCTGGCGCATGTCCGGCACATGCTGGTCTTCTTCCTGGTGCGCGGTGAGCGCTGGGCCGAGGCGATGAGCCAGCTGATACACATCGACGGCCATGTCGGCGCCCTCCCGTGGACCCTGTCCCCCGACCCCGCCGCCGAGTTCGCGGTGTACCGGGCGCTGGCGGTGGCGGGCTACGAGGCCAACGGCGGCAGCCCGGCGACGCTGCCGCACTGACGCGGGCGACGCCGGATCCCGGGGCGGCCCGAGCCCACGGCCGGGCCGTTGTCAGTGGGCGGTGCTTTCATGGATTCCATGACCAGCAGCAGCGTCGCGGTGGAGCGGCGGATCGCGGCGCCCCGGGACCGTGTGTGGGACGCCCTGACGGACCTCCAGGGCATGGAGCGGGTGCTCAAGGGCGTCACGAAGGTCGAGGTGCTCACCGAGGGGCCCTTCGACGTCGGGACGCGCTGGCGCGAGACCCGGCGCATGTTCGGCAAGGAGGCCACCGAGGAGATGTGGGTGACCGCCTGCACCCCGGCCGAGCGATACGTGGTGGAGGCCGAGTCCCACGGCATGCACTACGTCTCGGAGTGGGACCTGCGCGCGGACGGCCCTGCCGCGACGACGGTCCGGATGACGTTCACGGGCGAGCCGACCGGCCGCCAGGGTCTGCTGGCCAGACTGCTCGCCGGGCTGGGCAGGGGCGCGGTGCGCAAGACGATAGCCAAGGACCTGGACGACGTGGCGACGTCGGTCGAGCGGGGCGGTACCGGATCCGCCTGAACGGGCGGGCAGCCCTCGCGGACGGACCCGCCGCCCCGGTGTCTCTCGGCCCCACGTCTCCTCACCGCCGAGGGTGCCCGTACCGCCGGTGACCGGGACGGGGGTGTCGCGGCTGCTTCTCCCCGTCCCGCTCGTGTCGCGTGCGGCGAGCGCGGGGTGCGGCGCTCGCCGTCCCGCCGCAATGCCGGGACGCGGCACATCGCGAGGTGAGCGGAACGGGGAAGCGGGCCTCAGATGGTGGCCGTGTCGATCACGAAGCGGTAGCGGACGTCGCTGTTCAGGACCCGCTCGTAGGCGTCGTTGATCTCGGCGGCGCCGATGAGTTCGATCTCGGCGCCGATGCCGTGCGCGGCGCAGAAGTCGAGCATCTCCTGGGTCTCGCGGATGCCGCCGATCATCGAACCGGCCAGGGTCTTACGGCCACCGAGCAGCGCGAACAGGTTGAGGGAGACCGGCTCCTCGGGGGCGCCGACATTCACCAGCGCTCCGTCCTTTCGCAGCAGCCCCAGGTAGGCGCCAAAGTCGAGCGGGGCCGACACCGTGGAGACGATCAGGTCGAAGGTGCCCGCGAGCTGCTCGAAGGTGGCCGGGTCGCTGGTGGCGTAGTAGTGGTCGGCGCCCAGCTTCAGCCCGTCGTCCTTCTTGCGCAGCGACTGCGACAGGACGGTCACCTCGGCGCCGAGGGCGTGCGCGAGCTTGACGGCCATGTGCCCGAGACCGCCCATGCCGAGGACGGCGACCTTCTTGCCGGGGCCGGCGTTCCAGTGCTTCAGCGGCGAGTAGGTGGTGATGCCGGCGCACAGCAGCGGCGCGGCCACGTCCAGCGAGAGGCCGTCGGGGATGCGCAGGACGTAGTTCTCGTCGACGACGATCTTCTGCGAGTAGCCGCCATAGGTGGGCTCGCCGTCCTTGCCGACGGCGTTGTACGTGCCGACCATGCCGGTGCCGGTGCAGTACTGCTCCTCGCCGGCCAGGCAGTTCTCGCACTCCCGGCAGGAGTCGACCATGCAGCCGACGCCCACGCGGTCGCCGACGGCGAACTTGGTGACCCCGGGACCGACCTCGGAGACGATCCCGGCGATCTCGTGGCCCGGGACCATCGGGAAGATGGCCTCGCCCCAGCCCTCACGGGCCTGATGAATGTCGGAATGACAAATTCCGGCGAACTTGATGTCGATCAGAACGTCGTGCTCGCCGACGGCCCGCCGCTCGATGGTGGTGCGCTCCAGCGGAGCCTTGGCGGCGGGTGCGGCGTATGCGGCAACGGTGGTCATGCCGGGTTCTCCGGTTTCTGGACAGCGGAATGGGATGCCCCCAGCCTGCCGCCGGAGCCGACGCCCACCCAGACCACAGCTCTTCCTACGCCTGCCGTGCCTACCACTGGCGGGGTCAGGCTCATGGACGTACGACCGGGAATACTGGAGGTCATGGATGGACAGCTGGACCGGCGTGCCGAGCTGAGCGAGTTCCTGCGCAGCCGCAGGGCCCGGCTGAAGCCGGAGGACGTCGGCCTGCCGTCGTACGGACGGCACCGCCGCGTGCCCGGCCTGCGCCGCGAGGAGCTTGCGCAGCTCGCCGGGATGTCCGTGGCGTACTACACGCGCCTGGAGCAGGGCAACGGGCGGAACGTCTCGACGGAGGTCCTGGACTCGATCGCCCGCGCGCTACGGCTGTCCGACGCGGAGCACGCGCACCTGATGCACCTGGTGAAGCCGGTCCGGCGCAAGAGGAAGCAGACGGCGCGACCGCAGCAGGTGCGGGTGGGCCTGCTGCAGCTGCTGGACTCGATCGAGACCGTCCCGGCGTACGTCTCGGGCCGGCGCTCGGACATCCTCGCCTGGAACCGCATGGCCGCGGCCCTCTTCGGCGACTGGGGCGAGCTGCCGCCGCAGGAGCGGAACTGGGCGCGGCTGGTCTTCCTGAACCCCGAGTACCGCGAGCGCTACGTCGACTGGGACCAGAAGGCGTCCGACATCGTCAGCTTCCTGCGCATGGACGCGGGCCGCTACCCGGACGACCCGCAGATGTCGACGCTGGTCGGCGAACTCTCCATGAAAAGCGAGGAGTTCCGCCGCCTGTGGGCCACGCACGACGTCAAGGAGAAGGGCCACGGCACCAAGCGCATGCGCCACCCCCTGGTCGGCGAACTCACCCTCGCCTACGAGACCTTCCACCTCCCCGACGACCCCGACCAGGCGCTGATCACCTACCACGCCGAACCGGGCAGCCCGTCGGCGGAGGCCCTGCGCCTGCTGGGCAGTTGGGCAGCGGACGCCAGACACCCGGAAGCCCCCTCCAGCACGCTCCGCCAGGACTGAGACCCCGTCACCTCTCCACGCCGAGGTCCTCCCGCATCAACCGGCGCATGGCGCCCAGCCGGGCCTCGGCATGCCGCCCCTCCTCCGCCCGCTGCCGAGCCATGAGCCGCTGACTGAGCACAGGCGCAAAGAGTGTCCCGAGAACCCCGACAACAGCAGTGATCAGGGCAGGCACGGCTGCGGTCATACGACGCCCTACTCGGACCGCCACGGGCCCACCGGTCTCCGGCCTCACAGAGCGATCGCCCGGTACGCCAGCGCCTGATCGACCACCTCATCCGCCGAAAGCTCCCGCTCCGGCGGCCAGAAGATCAAGTCACCGACGTAACCCGCCGGGCACGCCAGCACCTCACCGAGCCTGTCCAGCCAGCCGTCCACCTCATCATCCGAGGCATCGCCCGCTTGCATGACACGCTCCACGAGCGCGACGGCATCCGCCCGACTCAAGCCAGCCACTTGCTATCCCTTGAGCGCCTCGACGAACGGCACCCAGGCGCGGTCGGTCAGGAGCAGCACGGGCCCGTCGACAACCTTACACCGGCCCGATCGCCGCGATCGTGGTCGACTGTGCGGATCCGCGGGCCATGGCGCGTTTCTGGGGCGCGGTGCTGGACTGGACGCTGCACGAGGTGACCGACGACCACGCCCGGTTCCGGTCCCCAAGGGCGTCGGGCCGTACCTGGAATTCATTCGCACGCCCGGGCCTAAGACCACGCCGGACCGCGTGCACGTCGATCTGCTCCCCTCTCCCGGCACCGACAGGGAAGCTGAGGTCACCCGCTTGCGCGCTCTCGGTGCCCGCGGCCTCGACCTCGGCCAGGGCGACGTCTCATGGACGTGTCTCACCGACCCGGACGCCCACGAGTTCTGCGTCCTCGCCCCCTCCTGACGGCGGCACGGCAACGGCCCGCCCGGAAGCGGAGCTCCGGGCGGGCCGTCCGTCAAGCGCCGGGGCTACTTGCCGTAGTACGCGTTGTAGATCGAGATCGTCGACTTGTTGTTCTTCTTGTCGGTGATCTTGGCGTGGAACGAGATCGCCTTGCCCTTGGCCGGGTTCTTGATGGTGATCTTGCCCTTCTTCACTTCCGTCTTCTTCCAGGTCTTGCCGTAGTCGTAGGAGACGTAGACCGAGAAGGACTTGAGGTTCTTGCCCTGGGCGGCGCCCTCGACCGTGACCGGGAAGGTGGTCTTCTTGTCGGCCGGGACCCTGCTGGTCAGGTCCGTGGTCGCCTGGAAGCGGGCCGTGGAGGCCGGGAGTTGGGTGAGGTCGGCGGTCTTCTTCGAGTGGAACGTCCAGCTCGCGTCGATGCGCGTGGAGGCCGCGGCCACCTTGACGCTGCGCTTCACCGAGGAGGTGAGCCTGTACTCCGCGTCACCCGACGGCACCTTGAACTCGCCGTCACCGAACAGCGGGTCGGTGTTGGAGCCGACCTTCTTGCCGTTGCGGTAGAGGGTCGTGTTCACCGAGGTGAACAGCGACGAGCCCGCGTTGCCCTTCCCGTCGGCGAACAGCGGGAGCATGCCGTAGATGCTGTTGCCCTCCCGGAACAGGCCGAACCCGGCGTTCAGGCGGGGGCCGAAGACCGCCGTGTTGAAGGTCTTGGCGTACTTCTTGTCCGGCTTGAGGGTCTGCGGGTCCACCTGCGAGTAGCCAGCGTCCGCTATCGGGAAGCCGTCCTCGTCGTGGCCCGCGTACTGCTCGAAGTCGAAGGCCCACTGGATCTTGTCCGAGGTCGACAGGTACTGCGTCCGCGTGCCGGGCAGCTTCTGCTCGATGCTGTCGTTCAGCGCGATGTCCTCGGGGAACAGGCCCACCGCGGTGACCGCACCCGTCTTGCCCGCGGTCGGGGTACCCAGGCTGTGCTTCACCGTGGCGAGCTCGCCCGCCGTGAAGTGCCGGGACTTGTCCGCCTGGATCTTCTTCACCCGGGCGGTGGTCGCCACGTCGTACTCGGCGTCGGCGCCCTTGGTCCACTGGCCGCTCCAGGTCTGCTGAAGGCCGCTGACCTCCGGACCCAGGTGGGCCATCCGCAGATCGGCGAAGGACTCGGCGCTGATCCCGACGGCCATGCCGGCGTCCGCCGTGTCGTACAGGTAGCCGACCGTCGCGGAGTGCGCCTTGGCCTGCGCGTCCGGCACGGTGATGTCCGCGGCCTTGGTCTTCCGCGCGTCGATCGTCAGCGACGTCTTCTTCGTGACGCTCAGCTTCGGCTGGACCGTCCAGTCGAGGCCCCCCTCGAATGTCTTGGGGTCCTTGATGATCCAGGAGTCCATCAGATACGTGCCCTTGGGGACGCGGAGGGTGCTGGTTCCCGTGTCCGTGACCGGAACCTGGAGTCCGCGCCCGGCACCGAGGCCCGCGTAGCCGAACAGGTCGGTGACGTAGAAGCCGGCCGGGCGGCCGTCCTGCCCGATGTGCTGGACGGTCACGTCGTACGACTCCACCTCCCGCTGTACGGCGGCGGCGGTACGTACGCTCTGGCCCCCGCCCGTGGCGGTCACGTACGCCGAGTACGCGCCGTCGAGCTTGCCGCCGAGCTTGGTGTTGACGGTGAGGTCGACCGTGGCCTTGCCACCGGCCGGGACCTTCACGGTCGTCGCGCCGAGCTTGTAGAAGCCGGCCGGGGCGGGCTTGCCCTTCGGGTCGGTGGCGGTCGACGTCAGCTTGAGGGTGACGTCCTTGGTGCCGAGGTTGCGGTAGGTGAGCTCCTTGGTGACCGGCTTGTCGTCGGTGTGCGGCCACTGCTGGACGCCGAAGCTCAGCGAGACCGGGTCGGCGATCACCGTCTGCTTGATCGCCTTGTCCACCTGGATCCGGCCCGAACCCTGCTCGAACGGCGTGTACTTCCCGCCCTTCGTGGACGCGGTGAGCGCGGCCTTCAGCTCCGCGTACGTCCACGTGGGGTGCTGCTGCTTCAGGATCGCCGCGGCGCCCGCGACATGCGGGGTCGCCATCGACGTACCGGAGATGGTCATGTAGCCGGCCGGCTTCTCGCCGACCTCCTTCGCGATGTCGTTGCCCTTCGCGGAGGCGGCCGTGATGTCCACACCCGGCGCGGTGACGTCCGGCTTGATGGCGCCGTCGCCGAGACGCGGGCCGGTGGAGGAGAAGTCGGCGAGCTTGTCCTTGCCGTCGACGGCACCGACGGTGAGCGCGGCGTCCGCGCTGCCCGGCGAACCGATCGACTCGGGCCCGGAGTTGCCCGCCGCGATCGCGAACAGGACGCCCTTGTCGGCGGACAGCTTGTTGACCGCCGCCTCCAGCGGGTCCACCTCGGGCGTGTCACCGCCGCCCAGGCTCATGTTGACGACATCGGCGCCCTGCGCGACCGCCCACTCCATGCCGGCCAGGATGCCGGAGTCGTCGCCGAAGCCGGAGTCGTCGAGCACCTTGCCGTTGAGGATCTTCGCGCCCGGCGCCACGCCCTTGTACTTCCCGCCCGACTTGGCGCCCGTACCGGCCGCGGTCGCGGCGACGTGCGTGCCGTGGCCGACCTTGTCGCCGGTGGTGGGTGCGGAGGTGAAGTTCTTGGCGTCGAGGACCTGGTTCTTCAGGTCGGGGTGCGTCGCGTCCACGCCGGTGTCGAGTACGGCGATCTTGACGCCCTTGCCGTCGTAGCCGGCCTTCCAGGCCGTGGGCGCGCCGATCTGGCCGACGGACGTGTCGAGGCTGGCCTTGCGGACCCCGTCCAGCCACACATGGGCGATGCCGGAGGCGGTGCGGTCCCCGTTGGTGACCGCGTCCCACAGCTCGGGCGCGTCCTCGTGCGAGGTCTGCACGGCGTCGGCGTTGAGGGTCTTCAGGGTGCGACGCAGCGTGCCCGCGTCCCGGACGTCGGCCTTGGCGGACGTCGCGCTGCCCTGGTAGCCGACGATGACCTTCAGGCCCCGCTTGTGGGCGCCGCGGGTGGTGGCCTTGGCGAGTTCGGTGATGTCGAAGAGCCGCTGGTCGAGCTTGCCGGTCGCGACCAGGCGGGCCACGTCCGCGGGCAGCACGTACGTGTGACCGCCGACCTTGCGGACCTGGACCGGTATGCGGTCGCGGCCCTCGGCACGGTCCAGGCCGACGACGCGGCCCTTGGCGTCCACGGCCACGCGGTCGCCGGTGATCAGTGTGATGCGGTGCTTGGCGCCCAGCTTCGAGGCGGCGGCTGTCCGTTGCCCGTTCGTCGGAGCGTCCGTCGGAGCGTCCGCCGAGTCGTTCGCCGACGCCGGGCCCGTCATGCCTGCCGCGAGCGCCACGGCCGCGGCCGTGGCGACCGTGGCCGCGCATGCTCGTCTGACGTGTCTGCGCACGTATCCCCCTAGCGAAGTCGCCGGGCGAAGTCCCCGTCACCCGGCCGGGGGTGGTCTCGTACGCATGCGCGCACCCCCCGGATCACGCAGTATGCCGAGGGGTGATCAAGCGCCTCAAGGGCTGTGGACAACGTCGTCGAGTCGACGGACGACTGTGATGTGATCGCCGGAACTCCGTTACAGAACCGCCGGGTTGGAGTCCTCGGCCGCGTTGTTCTCCTTCACCGTGATGCGGCCCTTGCGGATCGTCGCCACACGTGGGGCGCGCTTCGCGATCGCCGAGTCGTGGGTGACCATGATGAAGGTCAGGCCGAGTTCCTTCCAGCGGCGGATCAGCAGGTCCATGATCTCGTCGCGCATCGACTCGTCGAGGTTTCCGGTGGGTTCGTCGGCGAGCAGCACCTTCGGTTCTTTGACCAGGGCGCGGGCTATGGCGACGCGTTGCTGCTGGCCGCCGGACATCTCGCCGGGGAGGTGGGTGCGGCGTTCGCCGAGGCCGACGGAGGCGAGGGCTTCGGCGGCCTTCTCGCGCCGCTCCTTGGCCTTGACGCCGAGGGGGACGAGGGCGGTCTCCACGTTCTCCTGGGCCGTGAGGGTGGGGATCAGGTTGAAGGACTGGAACACGAAGCCGATGCTTTCGCTGCGGACTCTTGTCAGGCGGGCCTCGGGGAGTGTGGCCAGGTCGGTGCCGTCCAGGACGACTTCGCCGGAGGTGGGGCGATCGAGGCCGCCGAGCATCTGGAGGAGGGTGGATTTGCCGCCGCCGGTGGGGCCCTGGATGACCAGGCGGTCGCCTTCGGGGATGGTGAGGGTGACTCCGTCCAGGGCGCCGATGGTTTCCCTGCCTCGGGTGTAGCGCTTGGTGAGGTTTCTGAGTTCGTACATGGTGCAGGCTCCTGGGTGAGGTTCGGGGTGGTGCGGTCGTCGTGGTCGGCTGCGGGTGGGTGGGGGCTGGTCGCGCCCACGCGGCGGTAGCCGCAGATTCAGCACAGCCCCGCGCCCCTTGGGAGGTGCAGTCCCGCCAGCTGCATCCCCGGCCAAGCCGCAGCCGACCTCAGTCACTCGACCCGGCGCAGTGCGTCCGCCGGGCGGAGTCTTGATGCGCGCCAGCCTCCGAACGCGCCTGCGATCAGGCCGCCCGTCACCGCCAGGGCTACCGCCAGTGCCACCGTCGTGAGGCTCACGGGGGCTGTGAGGGCGACGTCGAGGGTCTTCGCGGCGGCCTCCCGGCCCGGGCCCATCAGCACGGCCCCGCCGCCAGGGCCGCCCGCACCCGGGGCGCCGGTGCCGCCACCGCCGCCCAACTGTGCTTCCAGCGTCGGGCTGATGGCCGTCACGGCGTACGCCCCCGCCAGCCCCAACCCGATGCCCAGCGCACCGCCGAGCAGCCCGTTCACCATCGCCTCGCCGACCACCTGCCGGGTCACCCGCCCCGACTTCCAGCCCAGCGCCTTGAGCGTGCCGAACTCGCGTACCCGGCGCGAGACGGCCGACGACGTCAGCAGACCGGCCACCAGGAATGCCGCCACCAGCACCGCGACGGACAGCCACGTGCCGACGTTGGCGGCCAGCGAGGACGCCGTGGACAGGGAGCCGGAGACCGTGTCCGCGAGATCCGCGGAGGTCGTCACCGTCGTACCGGAGATGTTCTTCTGGATGGCCGACTTGACGGAGTCGATCCGCTGGGAGTCGGTCGCCTTGACGTAGATGGTGGTGACCTTGTCCTTCGCGTCGGCGAGGGTCTGCGCCTGCTTCAGCGGGACGTAGAGGTTGGCGGCCGCGTCGCCGCTGGAGGCGGTGGCGATGCCGATGACCTTGTACTTGGTGCCCTTGACGGTGACCGTGGAGCCGACTTCGAGCTTCTTCTCCTTGGCGTACGCGGAGTCGGCGACGGCCACCTTCGCGTCGGTCTCGCTCGCCCTGAACGTACGTCCGCTGGTGATCTCGGAGGAGGTCAGCGGACCGAGCGCGGGCTCGGTGACGTCCGTGCCGTAGACGGAGTAGCTGTTGACGTCGAAGTCGGCGCCGCCGCCCTGGACCCGGTCCTGCGGCGCGGGCTGTGCCGCACCCGGGCCACTCTGTCCGCCCTCACCGCCCTTGACCTGACCCCGCGTGAACTGCCCGCTGACCTTCAGCACGTGCAGGCTCAGCCCGCCCACCGCGTCGGCGACCCCGTCCTGCCCGGCCACCTTGCCGACGGTCGAGCTCGCCAGGGTCTGGAAGCCCTGCACCATGACCCGGTCGCTGCTCTGCTCCTCCTCGGAGCCGTCCTCCCGGGCGTCGAAGCGGAAGCGGGGCCGCTCGGCGGTCTGTGTGGACTCCGCGGCCTTGGTGACCGTCATGTCCGTGCCGAGCCCGTACAGCGACTGCAGGACCTTCTCCTGGGCCTTGCCCATGCCGGAGGAGACCGAGGTGACGATGATGACCAGCGCGATGCCGAGCGCGAGGCCGGAGGCGACGACGAGGGCCGCCTTTCTGCGGCGGCGCAACTCGCGTCTGAGATAGGTGAAGAACATGGCCGCACGCTAGGGACGGCGCGTGATGAAGAGGTAAGCCCGCCATAAGAGACCCATGAGAACGCCCGTCGGCCCCCTGAGAACGCCGATGCCGCCGCCCGCCCCCGAAGGGCGGACGGCGGCATCGACCGCAGGCGAAGGGCGTGGGCGTCAGACCGCCGAGCCCGCCTTCCACTGCTCCCAGCTCATGTTCCAGCCGTTGAGGCCGTTGTCCGGGGCGATGGTCTTGTCGCCGGTGTTCTGCACGACGACCACGTCACCGACGATCGAGTTGTCGTAGAACCAGGCACCCGGCGTGTTCGGGTCGTTGGCGCCCTTCACGTCCTGCAGGCCCACGCAGCCGTGGCTGGTGTTGGCGCTGCCGAAGATGGACTTGGCGCCCCAGTAGTTGCCGTGGATGAAGGTGCCGGAGGTGCTCAGGCGCATGGCGTGCGGCACGTCCTTGATGTCGTACTCGCCCTCGCCGTCGTCGTCGGTGAAGCCGACCGTCGCGCCGTTCATCCGGGTCTCCTTGAACTTCTCGGAGATCACCATCTGGCCCTCGTACGTCTTGTTCTCGGGCGAGCCGGCGGAGATCGGGATGGTGCGCACGGTCTTGCCGTCCTGCGTGACCTTCATCTGCTTGGTCTTGGCGTCGACGTACGAGACCTGGTTGCGGCCGATCTTGAAGGTGACCGTCTTCTGCTGGACGCCGTAGACCCCCTCGGCGCCCTCGACGCCGTCGAGCGCCAGCTTGAGGGTGACGGTGGAGCCCTCCTGCCAGTAGTTCTCGGGGCGGCAGTCCATGCGGTTGGCGTTGAACCAGTGGCAGGCGACTTCCTGGCCGCTGGTGGTGGAGACGGTGATCCCCTTCTGGACGGCGGCCTTGTTGGTGATCGCCTTGTCGAAGTTGATCGACACCGGCATGCCGACGCCGACGGTGGTGCCGTCGTCCGGGGTGAAGGTGCCGATGAAGCTGTTGGCCGGGGAGACCGTGGTGAACGAGGCGTTCTCGTGGGCGGCGCGGCCCTCGGAGTCCTCGGCGGTGACCGACAGCTTGTAGGTGGTGGCGCGCTCCAGCTGGGCGGTGGGCTTCCAGCTCTTCTTGTCGGCGGATATCTCACCGGCGACGGCGGTGCCGTCGGCGGTGGTCATCTTCACCTCGGTGAGTGTGCCCTTGGTCACAGTGACGGCGGCGGCGTTGTTGATGGAGGCGTTGGTCGAACCGTCCTTCGGCGTGATCTTGATCTGCGCCTCGGAGGTCTTCTTCGCGGCGGCCTCGTCGACCTGAGCCTGCGAGGTGTCGTCGTTCCCCCCGTCGCCGGAGCTCTTGTCGTCGCCGCCGGAGCAGGCCGAGAGCACCAGCACTCCGCCGAGCAGAGCGGACGCGGCCATCAGACCCCTGCGCCGCTTACCGTCCGTCATCACACGCTTCTCCATCGTTGCCGATTCCCCAGGTCCCCCGCGGGCCCTCCCGACCCGAGCAAGCCCGGATCCGAGAAGACCCCGCAATAACTTTCAACGCTACGACCGTTTGATCCCGTTCCCCATGGCCGGTGGATGTGGGGCTCACCACGTCCACGGCGGCGGACGGTGAGGATGTCGGTCCGTGCGCCGCTTGAGACGCCGTGAGCCGGGCGGCGGTTGCCGCCCGGGGTCACGATTTCCCCAAGCCGCGTCAGCCAACCGCCCGCTCGTCGTCCTCGTCGGCTTCGTAACCGTCGTCGCCTCCTCGGCTCTCGTCGGCTCCGTAGCCGTCGTCATCATCCTCGTCGAGGTCCCACTCGGGCGAATCCGGGTCGTAGTCGATCCGCTCGCTGCTCCAGGAGGCCTGCTGGAGCTCCACGCCCGGTACCTCGCCGACCAGGCTGAACGGGTCGACGAGATAGGCGAGGGCCTCCGCCGTGTCCTCCGTCACAGCGCTCTCCGCGTGCGTCCGCTCCGCGTCCGGCATGGCCTCGTCCTCGGCGATCCTGCGCAGCGCCGCCCTGGTCACCGCGTCCTCGTCGCCGACTTCGAGGACGACTTCGACGCGAATCCGTACAAACCCTGATGTCTCTGGAGTGCTCATGCCCGGAGCGTACGGCCGAGGGCTCCCGTGACTTTCCTGTGACCCGCGCCTTTCACTAACATCGCCCCACACGGCCAATTCGCCAGCGCCACAAGGGGATCGATATTCCGTGTCATCCGCTGTCCGTCCGTTGCTGACCGCCACCGCCGCGGGCACCCTGCTCTGCGCCCTGTGGTTCGTCCCGTCCGCCAACGCGACCTCGGACTCCGCGGCGAGAGAGTCGGCCACGGCAACCCCGTCCCCGCAGGTCACCGAGCAGGCGCGAGCGACGTCCGCGTCGCTCGACGGCACCGGTGAGGACGTGCGCCTCGCCGACACCGGCAGCTTCGACAGCACCCCGTACATCCTCGCCGGCACGGGCTTCCTCGCCCTCGGCGCGGGCTTCGTCACGTACTCGGTACGCAGGGAACGGCTCGGGGCGTAACTCGCTTACGGGGCGCGGCAGGACGCCGCCCGCCGACGGTCTCCGGTCGCGGGCGAACGCCGCCGAACGCCGCCGGGGCCCCACGGACGTATCCGCGAGGCCCCGGCTCGACCCACCTGCTCCGGCTCACCGGCTCAGCGCAGCGGCCCGGTGACCGTCTCCACGGCCGCGATCAGGCGTCCCTCGCGCACGAAGGCCTCCGCGGCGGCGAGATCGGGCGCGAGATAGCGGTCAGGGCCGGGACCGCCGACCCCCGCCTGACGTACGGCGTCGATGACGGCCCGCGTCGCGGGCGCGGGGGTGAGGCCCTCGCGCAACTCCACGGCGCGCGTGGCCGCGTACAGCTCCACCGCGATGACGCGGGCGAGGTTGTCGACGGCCGTGCGCAGCTTGCGCGCCGCCGACCAGCCCATGGACACGTGGTCCTCCTGCATCGCGGAGGACGGGATGGAGTCCGCCGACGCCGGTACGGCGAGCCGCTTCAGCTCGCTCACCAGCGCCGCCTGCGTGTACTGGGCGATCATCAGCCCGGAGTCGACACCGGCGTCGTCGGCGAGGAACGGCGGCAGCCCGTGGCTGCGGTTCTTGTCCAGCAGCCGGTCGGTGCGGCGCTCGGCGATGGAGGCGAGGTCGGCGGCGGCGATGGCGAGGAAGTCCAGCACGTACGCCACCGGCGCACCATGGAAGTTGCCGTTGGACTCCACGCGGCCGTCCGGCAGCACCACCGGATTGTCGACGGCCGACGCCAGCTCCCGCTCGGCGACCGTGCGCGCGTGCGCCATGGTGTCGCGTCCGGCGCCCGCGACCTGCGGGGCGCAGCGCACGGAATAGGCGTCCTGGACCCGGGGGGCGTCGTCCTGGTGATGCCCCGTCAGCCCCGAACCCTTCAGTACGGCCAGCATGTTGGCGGCGCTGGCGGCCTGACCGGGGTGCGGGCGGATGGCGTGCAGTTCGGGGGCGAGCACTTTGTCGGTGCCGAGCAGCGCCTCGAGGCTGAGGGCGGCGGTGACGTCGGCGGACTTGTACAGGGTGTCCAGGTCGGCGAGGGCCATGACCAGCATGCCGAGCATGCCGTCGGTGCCGTTGAGGAGGGCGAGGCCCTCCTTCTCGCGTAGTTCGACGGGCCGGATCCCGTGCTCGGCGAGCAGTTCACCGGCGGGCCGCACGCTGCCGTCCGGGCCCTCGGCCTCGCCCTCGCCCATCAGCGTCAGGGCGCAGTGGGACAGCGGGGCGAGGTCGCCGGAGCAGCCGAGGGAGCCGTATTCGTGGACGACGGGGGTGATCCCGGCGTTCAGCACGTCGGCCATGGTCTGGGCGACCTCGGGCCGGACGCCGGTGTGCCCGGAGCAGACGGTCTTCAGCCGCAGGAACATCAGGGCGCGGACGACCTCGCGCTCCACGCGGGGCCCCATGCCGGCGGCGTGCGAGCGGACGATGTTGCGCTGCAGCTGAGCGCGCAGCTCGGGACTGATGTGCCGGGTCGCCAGCGCACCGAAGCCGGTGCTCACCCCGTAGACGGGGTCCGGCTTGGCCGCCAGGGCGTCCACGATCTCCCGGGAGGCCGCAAGGGCCGCCACAGCCTCCGCCGACAGCTCGATGCGGGCACCGCCACGCGCCACGGCGAGCACGTCGGACGCGGTCACGCCGGACGTCCCCACCACCACAGTGTGCATATCCATATTCAGGAGCGTACGCAGTGAATTCGATAATGTCACCACTGGGTGCGGGGTTCACCCCTTACCGATCGAGTCCAGGCCGGCCGTCGACGTGACGACTACGGCGCATGCCGTCCCCGGAACCGCCGCCGCTCCCCGTCCTCCGTCTCCCCCGCGGGCTCGTCCGCGAGCCGCACGACGGGATCGTCCGGCCCCTCCCGCCCGGCCACGACCGGATGAGCCGACCGCTCGGCCTTGGCCCGGTACTGCGCCGCGTCGGCCAGGCGGAACAACCGCCGGGCCGAGCGCACCGGCCCGATCGGATCGCCCGTGGACGCGACCCCGCAGGCCACGCCGTCCCCGAGCGCCAGCTCGACGGCCCGGCGGCACACCTGGTCGGCCGCCTTGACGACCTCGTCCGCCGACGGCCCCACCGCCAGCAGACAGAACTCATCCCCGCCGAGCCGCGCCGCGAGCGCGCCGGGCAGCGTGGCGCCGCACAGCGACAGGAGCATCCCGAACCGCTCCAGCAGCCGGTCACCGACGGCATGCCCGAGCGTGTCGTTCACCCGCTTCAGCCCATTGAGATCACATACGACGAGACTCACGACGGCCCCGTCGGCCCGGTGCCGCTCGATCGCCTCGTCCAGCCGCGCGTCCACCGCCCGTCGATTGGCCAGCCCCGTCAGCGCGTCGGTGTACGCCAGCCGCCTCGCCTCCTCCAGCCGCTCGGTCTGTGCGATCCCGGCGGCGACGACGGCCGCGAGGACGGTCGCGAAATCGGCGTCGCTCCGCCCGAAGACGGGCGCGCCGACCGGCCGGGCCACGTACAGCTCGCCCCACGCCCTTCCGTGCAGCACGATCGGGGCGACGACACAGCAGCCGCGGCCCCGGCGCCGTAGGGCTGCCACCCGCTGATGGCAGTACCCGGGCCGCCCCGCCGCAGCGCCCTCGGCGGTCTCCACCCAGGCGTCCGGCTCGCCGCCGCCGGCCCAGCGCTCGTGCAGGAACTCGGTGATCTCGGCGAACTGATGCACCGGGTACGACTCGTCCTCCGGGAACTCCTCCTCCCCCTCGGCCAGCACACCGACGTTCACCAGGACCCGCAGCCGGCCGAGCTCCCGCTCCCACACCGACAGCGCGGCGAAGCTCCCGCCGAGCGCACGACGGGCGCCGCCGGCCGCCGCCCTCCAGGCCTCCCGCGCGTTCTGCGCGGCGGCCATGCCTTGGGCCAGCGCCACCACCGCCGCCAGCCGGCTGTCGTCACCCATTCCTCCAGGCTAGGGAGGTTTGCTCCGAAAAGGGACTTAAGAGGGGCGAAAGGGTCGTGGGTGCGGGGTCTCGGCGCCGGCCGGGGGTCGTTCGCGGAGCCCGGCACTGACAAGGCACCGTCCGCGCCCACCCGTGCCGCCCTGCGGCACGCCTGCCCGCGGGATGGACGGCCCCGGCCGCCTG
>NZ_JAOCQE010000066.1 GCF_025290915.1 Streptomyces sp. 15-116A
CGGCCCGGCGCTGGCGGGGTGCCGTCCGCGCCCACCCGTGCCGCCCCAGCGGCACGACTGCCCGCGGGATGGGCGGTAGCGGCTGTCCGCGGGATGGGCGGGAGTGACGGAAGTCAAGGGCCGCGGGAAGGACGGCGTCGGAAGTCAAGGGCCGCGGGAGGGACGGCGTCGGAAGTCAAGGGCCGCGGGAGGGACGGCGTCGGACGCCCGAAGGAGTGGCGGGAGTGACGGCAGTCAACGTCCGTGGGAAGACGGCATCGGGCGCACGCGGGATGGGCGGGAGCGACTGCACTCAACGCTCGCGGGATGGCGGGGCTGGGTGGGGAGGCAGGGTCAGGGGTGTTTGTCCTTGCCTGCCAGGTTGCCGAAGTCGTGGTCCGGGAGTGGGGGTGGGGCGGCTATGTCCAGGCCGTAGTGGTGGTAGAGCTGGAGTTCCTGCTCCGGGGAGAGGTGGCGGCCTACGCCGAAGTCGGGGGCGTCCTTGATCAGGGCGCGGTCGAAGGGGACGTGGAGGGCGCCGTCGATCAGTTCGCTGGGTTCCAGGGGGACGAAGGCGTCCCTGCTGAACAGGCCGGTGCGTATCGCCGCCCACTCGGGTACGCCCGTGGCGTCGTCGAGGTAGACCTCGTCGATCGTGCCGATGCGGGTCCCGTTGCGGTCGAACGCCTTGCGGCCGATCAGGTTGCGCGGATCGATGTCGGTCTCCACGGGCCCTCCACTGGTCGCAAAAACTCGTCCGTAAGTACTACAAAACGGCACAAACAGCTCAGCGGCCACTCGAAGGTCCGTGCCTTGCCCCCGCTGGTACGCTGGCAACGGCTGCTGACCCCGTGCGGGAGAGTCCTCCAGGCACCATCGGAGGCGCCGAAGGAGCAAATCCTCCCCGGAATCTCTCAGGCCCATGTACCGCACGGACGAGGTCACTCTGGAAAGCAGGGCGGGTGTCACGGCTTCCGCTCTCACCGACGGTGAAAGCCGGGCGCTTTACGGCGATCCGGTGAAACTCTCAGGTTGAGATGACAGAGGGGGAGGCCGTCCGGGCACCCGCGCCGTGGTGCCCCTCGAAGGTCGTCAGACCAGGAGGCCTCCGCATGAACGCCCACCGCACTCCGCTCTCCGAGCTCGAACAGGGGATCCCGTTCGAGCAGCGCCACATCGGCCCCGACCACGAGGCCCGGGCCAAGATGCTCGCCCACGTCGGCTACGGCTCGCTCGACGAGCTGACCGCCGCCGCGGTGCCGGATGTGATCAAGAACGCCGACGCGCTGGACCTGCCGGGCGCGCGCACCGAGGCCGAGGTGCTGGCCGAGCTGCGCGAGCTGGCCGACCGCAACCAGGTGCTCGGCTCCATGATCGGACTCGGGTACTACGGGACGTTCACGCCGCCGGTGATCCTGCGCAACGTCATGGAGAACCCGGCCTGGTACACGGCGTACACCCCGTACCAGCCGGAGATCTCGCAGGGCCGGCTCGAGGCGCTGCTGAACTTCCAGACGATGGTCGCCGAGCTCACCGGCCTGCCGACCTCCGGGGCCTCGCTGCTCGACGAGGGCACCGCCGCCGCCGAGGCGATGGCGCTGTCCCGGCGCATGGGCAAGAACAAGAAGGGCCTGTTCCTGGTCGACGCGGACGCGCTGCCGCAGACCATCGCCGTGATCGAGACCCGCGCCGAACCGACCGGTGTCGAGGTCGTCGTCGCCGACCTGAGCGAGGGCATCCCCGCCGAGGTCGCCGAGCGTGAGATCAACGGCGTGCTGATCCAGTACCCGGGCGCCTCCGGTGCCGTACGCGACATCAAGCCGGTGATCGACCAGGCGCACGAGCTCGGCGCGCTCGTCACCGTCGCCGCCGACCTGCTCGCGCTCACCCTGCTGAAGTCGCCCGGTGAGCTCGGGGCGGACATCGCGGTCGGCACGACTCAGCGCTTCGGTGTGCCGATGGGCTTCGGCGGACCGCACGCCGGCTACATGGCCGTCCAGGAGAAGATGGCCCGCAGCCTGCCCGGGCGCCTCGTCGGCGTCTCGGTCGACGCGGACGGGAACAAGGCCTACCGGCTGGCGCTGCAGACCCGTGAGCAGCACATCCGCCGTGAGAAGGCCACCAGCAACATCTGCACCGCCCAGGTGCTGCTCGCCGTGATGGCCGGGATGTACGCCGTCTACCACGGGCCGGAGGGCCTGCGGACCATCGCCCGGCGCACCCACCGGTACGCCACGATCCTCGCCGAGGGCCTCAAGGCCGGTGGCGCCGAGGTCGTGCACGGCTCCTACTTCGACACCCTGACCGTGCGCGTCCCGGGCCGGGCCGCCGAGATCGTCGCCGCCGCGCGGGACAACGGCGTCAACCTGCGGCTCGTCGACGCCGATCACGTCTCGATCGCCTGCGACGAGACCACCGAGCGGGCGCGGCTCGCCGCCGTGTGGAGCGCCTTCGGGATGGAGGGCGACATCGAGGCGCTGGACGCCACCGCGCAGGACACGCTGCCGGACGACCTGCTGCGCACCGACGAGTACCTGACCCACCCGGTCTTCCAGCAGCACCGCTCCGAGACCGCGATGCTGCGCTACCTGCGCCGCCTCTCCGACCGGGACTACGCGCTGGACCGCGGCATGATCCCGCTGGGCTCCTGCACCATGAAGCTCAACGCGACCACCGAGATGGAGCCGGTCACCTGGCCCGAGTTCGGCCAGCTGCACCCCTTCGCGCCGGCAGAGCAGGCCGCGGGCTACCTCACGCTCATCCGTGAGCTGGAGGAGCGGCTCGCCGAGGTCACCGGCTACGACAAGGTGTCGCTGCAGCCCAACGCCGGTTCGCAGGGCGAGCTGGCCGGTCTGCTCGCTGTCCGCGGCTACCACCGCGCGAACGGTGACGAGCAGCGCACCGTCTGCCTCATCCCGTCCTCCGCGCACGGCACCAACGCCGCCAGCGCCGTGATGGCCGGCATGAAGGTCGTCGTCGTCAAGACCGCCGAGGACGGCGAGATCAACGTCGAGGACCTGCGGGCGAAGATCGAGCAGTACCGCGACGAGCTGTCGGTGCTGATGATCACGTACCCGTCGACGCACGGTGTGTTCGAGGAGCACGTCGCCGACATCTGCGCCCAGGTGCACGAGGCGGGCGGCCAGGTGTACGTCGACGGCGCCAACCTCAACGCGCTGGTCGGCCTGGCCAAGCCCGGCCACTTCGGCGGTGACGTCTCGCACCTGAACCTGCACAAGACCTTCTGCATCCCGCACGGCGGTGGCGGTCCGGGTGTCGGCCCGGTCGGCGTCCGCGCGCACCTCGCGCCGTATCTGCCGAACCACCCGCTCCAGCCCGAGGCGGGCCCGGAGACCGGCGTGGGGCCGATCTCGGCGGCTCCCTGGGGTTCGGCGGGCATCCTGCCGATCTCGTGGGCGTACGTCCGGCTCATGGGCGGTGAGGGGCTGAAGCGGGCCACGCAGGTGGCGGTGCTCAGCGCCAACTACATCGCCAAGCGCCTCGAGCCGCACTACCCGGTGCTCTACACGGGCCCCGGCGGGCTGGTCGCGCACGAGTGCATCATCGATCTGCGTCCGCTGACCAAGGCGACCGGTGTGACTGTGGACGACGTGGCCAAGCGGCTGATCGACTACGGTTTCCACGCGCCGACGATGTCCTTCCCGGTGGCCGGCACGCTGATGATCGAGCCGACCGAGT
Organism: Streptomyces sp. 15-116A; assembly: GCF_025290915.1. Classification (GTDB taxonomy): domain Bacteria; phylum Actinomycetota; class Actinomycetes; order Streptomycetales; family Streptomycetaceae; genus Streptomyces. The sequence continues at coordinate 3,679 of NZ_JAOCQE010000066.1, forward strand.
CCGAGGACCTGACCGAGCTGGACCGGTTCTGCGAGGCGATGATCGCGATTCGCGCGGAGATCGAGAAGGTCGGTTCCGGCGAGTGGCCCGCGGAGGACAACCCGCTGCGGGGCGCCCCGCACACGGCGGGCATGCTCGGCGGGGAGTGGGAGCACGCGTACAACCGCGAGGAGGCCGTGTTCCCGGGCGGGGTGAGCGCCGCCGACAAGTACTGGCCGCCGGTGCGCCGGATCGACCAGGCCTTCGGTGACCGGAACCTGGTCTGCTCCTGCCCGCCGCTGGACGCGTACGAGGACTGACGCTGACACCGAGAAGGAGGGCTCCCCTTCGGCCGCACGGCCCGGAGTGGAGCCCTCCGGCGTTTCTACGCAGGGTAGGCGTGCGTCTGCGTCGCCTTGACCGCCGCCCACACTTCAGCGCCCGGATGGAGGTCGAGTTCGGCGGCGGCGACCGTGGTGAGGTCGGCGGCCAGGGGCAGTTCGCCGGTGAGCTCCGCGCGGATCTGGTCGCCGTGCGTCTCCAGGCCGGCGACCTCGCAGCGCCACAGGTTGCGGGCGCTGGAGCCGGTGGGGCGGTCGCGGAACAGGGTCACCGCGCCGGGCGGGAACGCCACGAAGGCGGGCCCTGTCAGGTCCTCGGTCGTCGCGATGGCGGGGCCCGTGTCGAGCCGCACGGTGTGGCCGTCGGCGTGCCCGCGGTAGAGGTTCAGGCCGACCAGCTGGGCGATGTACTCGGTGCGCGGATGGCGGGCGATGTCGGAAGGGCTCCCCTCCTGCACGATGCGGCCGTGCTCCACGACGACGAGACGGTCGGCCAGCACCATGGCGTCCAGCGGGTCATGGGTGACCAGGACGGCGACGGCCTCGAAAGCGGCGAGGTGGCGGCGGAGCTGGGCGCGCACCTCCAAGCGGGTACGGGCGTCGAGTGCGGCGAGCGGTTCGTCGAGGAGCAGCAGCCGGGGACGGGTGGCCAGGGCGCGGGCGAGGGCCACGCGCTGGGCCTGGCCGCCGGAGAGGCGGCGGGGCTTGGCGCTCGCGTGCTCGGCGAGGCCCATGCGTTCCAGCCACTCCGTGGCTTGGGCACGCGCCTCGGCCTTGCCGACGCCCCGGCAGCGCGGTCCGAAGGCCACGTTGTCGAGTGCGGTCAGGTGCGGGAAGAGCAGATAGTCCTGGAAGACGACACCGACCGGCCGTGACTCGGGCGGCACGCGCTCCAGGTCAACGCCGTCGAGCCGCAGATGGCCGCCGGTCAGCGGAGTGAGACCGGCGAGCGCACGCAGCGCGGTGGTCTTGCCCGCGCCGTTCGGTCCGAGCAGGGCGACGACGTCGCCGGGGGCGGCGGTGAGCGTGACGTCGAGCCGGAACCGGTCACGGTCGACGACGAGCCGCGCGTCCAGGCCGTCGGCCGGGGATGCGAGGCCGGTTGTGGTGGCGCTCGTGCGAGGCGGGATCTTGTGGGGATCGGGCATGTGTCAGGCCGTTCTCATCCAGCGGTCGCGCAGACCGGCCAGTACGGCGATGGACACCGCCAGCAGGACCAGACTGAGGGCGATGGCCGCGGCCGGGTCGTTCTGGAGGGCGAGGTAGACCGCCAGGGGCATGGTCTGGGTGCGGCCCGGGAAGTTGCCGGCGAAGGTGATGGTCGCCCCGAACTCGCCGAGCGCCCTGGCCCAGGCCAGGACGGAGCCGGCGGCGATGCCGGGCGCGATCAGCGGCAGGGTGACCCGGCGGAACGCGGTGAAACGAGAGGCGCCGAGGGTGGTGGCCGCCTCCTCGTAGCGCGGGTCGGCGGCCCGCAGCGTGCCCTCCACGCTGATCACGAGGAACGGCATCGCCACGAACGTCTCGGCGAGGATGACGCCGGTGGTGGTGAAGGGCAGGGTGATGCCGAACCACTCGTCCAGCCACTGGCCGACGACGCCGTTGCGGCCCAGGGCGAGCAGCAGGGCCACACCGCCGACCACCGGGGGCAGCACCAGGGGGAGCGTCACCAGGGCGCGGACCAGGCCCCGGCCGCGGAAGTCCGTGCGGGCGAGCAGCCACGCCAGGGGGACGCCGACGATCAGGCTCAGCGCCGTCGCCGCCGTGGCGCAGACGAGAGAGAGCCGCAGCGCCTCCCACACCTCCGGGCTCGTCAGCTGCTCGGGCAAGCTGCGCCATGGGGCCCGCAGGAGCAGGGCGAGCAGCGGGACCAGGAGGAACGCCAGGCCGAGGAGTGCGGGGACGAGCAGGGGGAGCGGGGCTCGGCGGCGAGCGGCCGGGCGGACAGCGGACCGCCGCGGACCGCCACGGTCCACCGAGCCGGGGGGCGGGGCGCCGTCGGTCATGGCTTGAGGAAGCCCGCCGCCGTCAGGACGGTCTGGCCCTCGGGGGACTGCACCAACTCGAGGAACGCCTTGGCCCCCGCCGGGTTCGGCGCGTCCTCGAGCCGGGCGATCGGGTAGTCGTTGACGGCCTTCGCCGACTCCGGGAATTCCACGCCTTCCACCTTGTCACCGGCCGCCTTCACATCGGTGCGGTACACGAGGGCGGCGTCGGCCTCCTTCAGCTCGACCTTCGTCAGGGCGCTCTTGACGTCCTGTTCGTAGGACACCGGCGTCACCTCGACACCGGCGGCGGTCAGGGCGGTCTGCGCGGCCGAACCGCACGGGACCTCCTTGTCGCACAGCACGACCTTCAGGCCGGACGCCGTCAGATCCTTGAGGGACTTGATCCCCTCCGGGTTGCCCGGCAGCGTGGCGATCTGCAGGCGGTTGCGGATGAACGTGGCGGGAGTGCCGGCCGCCGCGCCCTCGTCCGTGACGACCTTCATCGTCTTCGCGCTGGCCGCGGCGAAGACGTCGGCCGGGGCGCCGCTGGTGATGCTGGCGGCCAGGCTGTCGCTGCCGCTGAAGTTGAAGGCGACCTTCGTCCCCGGGTGCTCCTTCTCGAACCGCTTGCCCAGCTCGGTGAAGCTCTCCTTGAGCGAGGCGGCGGCGAACACCGTGACCGTGCCGCTGATCTTGTCCCCGGCCGCCCCGGACGAGGCGTCCGCATCCGAGTCGGCGTCGGCACAGGCGCTCAGCATCAGCAGGGTCGCGGCTGCGGCACCGGTGATCCGAAGGGGCCGGTGGGTCCGGTGAGCTGAACGGGTCATCTCGGTGTCTCTCCTCGTGGCCGCGGGAGGAAGAGCGGCAACGCGCCCTTCCCGTACGGCCGATCATATTGCCGCATCTGCCAGGTGTAAGTCTCCTGTCGTATCGCATGAGCAAGGCAGTCGAGGTCGTGCAGGGTGCATGTGCGTTCGTACGGAGGGCTCTGTCCATGGCAATGGGGAAGCCCCGTCACGTCCTGTCGATATGGACGTTTGTCGACTTCACGCGGGCCGTGGCCTCCATGCCGACCTCGAGTCCCAACTCCTCGACGGCCTCCCGGGTCAGCAGGGACACCAGTCGGTGCGGGCCGGCCTGGATCTCCACCTGGGCGGCGACATCGCCGAGTTTGATCGCGGTGACGATGCCGGGGAAGGCGTTGCGGGCCGAGGTGTACGGGGCGTCGTCCTCGGTGGCGGCCGACCTGGCGAACTCGACCGAGAAGGCGGCCAGGTCGCGGCCGTCGATGAGGCGCCGTCCGCTGTCGTCGCGGTGGGTGGTGATCCGTCCCGCGTCGGCCCAGCGGCGGGCGGTGTCCGGGCTGACGCCGAGCAGTCGTGCTGCCTGGCCGATCGTGTAGGACTGCATGCCGATCACGATAGGCCGGAGGGGGCTCAGTGCCCGTCCATCCGTCGGTCTCGGTTCGGCCGACGGAACGTAACGTTCGCTCGAAGATCCGAAACTTTCGCCTCCCCTGCGTCGCAGGGGCGAGTCGTCGTGCCGTGCTGGCCGCAGATTCACCGCGTACAAGGGGTTGCCACCGTTTGGTGGCTGTCTCTAGGGTGCGGCAACAACGCATGTTTCTGGATCTCTTCCGAAACTTTCGAACCCACGGGTGGATGTGGAGACGTCCGCCCCGGTACCCAAGGAGCGCATCACATGGGCGACCCGGCACTGTCCCGCCGCGGCTTCCTGGCGGCCTCCGCCGCGGCCGGCCTGGGCATGACGGCACTGAGCGGCTGCGGCGGCGACTCGGACTCGGGGTCGTCGGGGACGACCACGATCGAGTGGTGGAACATCTCCACCACCCAGCCCACGAAGGACGTCTGGGCCGCGCTGGCCAAGAAGTTCGAGGCGCAGAACCCCACGGTCAAGGTGAAGATCGTCCAGCTGGAGAACGACGCCTACAAGTCGAAGATGACGGCCCTGACCTCCTCCGGGAAGCTGCCGGACATCTTCCACACCTGGGGCGGTGGCGTGCTCAAGCAGCAGGTCGACGCCGGGCTGGTCGAGGACCTCACCGACCGCACCAAGGACTTCGCCACCGGCCTGCTGCCCGTCGCCAAGGAGCCGTACCTGCTCGACGACAAGCTCTACGGCATCCCCTTCGACATCGGCATGATCGGCTTCTGGTACAACAAGGCGCTCTTCAAGAAGGCCGGGATCAGCGAGCCCCCGGCCACCTGGAGCGGCTTCCTCGACGCCGTGCGCAAGCTGAAGTCCGCCGGTGTCACGCCGATCGCCCTGGCCGGCAAGGAGAAGTGGACCGGCATGTACTACTGGGCGTATCTCGCGATGCGCACCGCCGGCATCGACGCGATGGCCAAGGCCGACGCGGACAAGGACTTCACTGGCCCCGGCTTCGTCCAGGCGGGCGAGCACCTGAAGGACCTCGTCGCCCTGGAGCCGTTCCAGAAGGGCTTCCTCGGCGCCGCCTACTCCACGCCCACCGGCCAGGCCGCGAGCGTCGGCAACGGCAAGGCGGCGATGGAGCTCATGGGCCAGTGGGCGCCCGTCGTGCAGGCCGACGCGGGCAAGGGCCTCGGTGACGACCTCGGCTTCTTCCCGTTCCCGGCGGTCGAGGGCGGCAAGGGCACCATCACCGAGGTGTTCGGCGGAGGCGGCGGACACGCGCTGCGCCGCGGAGCGCCCCAGGCCGCCGTCGACTTCCTGAAGTTCTTCGCCTCCGAGACCACGGACCGCGAACTCGTCAAGAAGACCGGCGTCCTGCCCGTCGTCCCCGCGGCCGAGGCGGCCCTCACCGACCCCAACCTCCAGGCCGTGCAGAAGCAGCTCAAGAGCGCCACCGGATTCCAGCTCTACCTCGACCAGGCCTACGCCCCCGCCGTCGGCCAGGAGGTCAACGACTCCGTCGGCGCGCTCATCGCCGGGTCCAAGTCGCCCGGACAGGTCGCCGAGTCGATCACGAAGGCCGCGAAGGAAGAGCAGTAGCCGGCGATGACCTCCACGTACCTGCCGGACAAACGAACCGGCCCCCCGACCGGCCTGCCGCCCTCGCCCCGCGCCGTCGCGCGCGGGCGCAAGCGGCGGCGCACACGGAACTGGCTCACCGCGGTCGGGTTCCAGGTGCCCGCGCTGCTGCTGTTCGGTGTGCTGGTGCTGCTGCCGATCCTGTTCGCCGTGTACGCCGCGTTCTTCCGGTGGGGCGGCTTCGGAATGCCGTCCGACTACATCGGCGGCGACAACTTCACCCGGCTGTTCAAGGACCCGGTGTTCCTCGGCGACCTGTGGCGCTGCTTCCTGCTGGTCGCGCTGTCGCTCGTCCTCCAGTTGCCGTTCGCGCTCGCCCTGGCCGTGCTGCTGAACCAGCGGATGCGCGGCCGGGCGGTGTACCGGATGCTGTTCTTCGCCCCGTACGTGCTGTCCGAGGCCATCACCGGTGTGCTGTTCGCCATGATCTTCGCCCCGGGCGACGGGTTTGCTGACCAACTCCTCGGCAAAGTCGGCCTGGAGGGGCTCGGAGGGGAGTGGTTCGCCGATCCCGACATGGTGATGGCGACCCTGTTCCTCGTCATGACGTGGAAGTACTTCGGCTTCCACATGATGCTCTACCTGGCCGGACTCCAGTCCATCCCGAAGGAGTTGACAGAGGCGGCACTGATCGACGGGGCCGGACCCTTGCAGCGGATCCGCAACGTCACCCTGCCGCTGCTCGCGCCCACCCTGCGGATCAGCGTGTTCCTGTCGGTCATCGGGGCCATCCAGCTCTTCGACCTGGTGTGGGTGATCACCCAGGGCGGCCCCGACCACCACTCCGAGACGATGGCCGTGACCATGTTCCAGTACGGATTCAAGCGCTACCAGGTCGGCTACGCCAGCGCGATCAGCGTGGTCATGTTCGGCATCAGCCTCGTCTTCGCCCTCGCCTACCAGCGGTTCGTCCTGCGCCGGGACCTGGAGGGGGCCACCACGACCATGCGAGGAGGCGCGAGGTGACCCTCACCGACAAGCAGAGCGTGGCCCGGCTCACCGAACCCCGGCCCCGGCGCGGCGCGTTCCTGCGGGCACTGCCGCTGCACGTCGTCCTGATCGTCGTCGGCGCGGTCATGGCCGTACCGCTGCTGTACGCGGTGCTGTCCGGGTTCAAGTCCACCGACCAGCTCTCCAGCAACCCCGTCGGGTTGCCCGAGCCGTGGGTGGCGTCCAACTACACCGACATCCTCGCCTCCACGGACTTCTGGCGGCTGGTCGGCAACAGCACGCTCATCGCGGTGGCCACGGCGCTGATCGTGGTCGCGGTGTCGGCGCTGGCCGCCTTCTCCTTCGCCCGGTTCGCCTTCCGCGGGCGGGAGTTGCTGTTCACGCTGTTCACCATGGGGCTGATGTTCCCGTTCGCGGTGGCCGCGCTGCCGCTGTTCCTGCTGCTGCGGGCGATGGGGCTGCTGGACAACCCGCTCGGCGTGATCCTTCCGCAGGCGGCCTTCGGTCTGCCGATGACGATCATCATCCTGCGGGGCTTCTTCCGGCAGATCCCGGGGGAGCTGGAGGAGGCGGCGACGCTGGACGGCTGCGGGCCGCTCGGCTTCTTCTGGCGGGTGCTGCTGCCGATGGCGCGGCCGGCGCTCGGCACGGTCTCGGTGCTGGCCGTGGTCACCAGCTGGAACAACTTCTTCCTGCCGCTGCTGGTGTTCACGGAGTCCACCTGGTGGACCATCCCGATCGGCGTCCAGCAGTTCCAGGGGCAGTACTCGGCGGACACCGCGCGGGTCTTCGCGTACCTGGTCCTGGCCATGGTCCCCGCGCTCGCCTTCTACTCGGTCGCCGAGCGGCAGCTCGTCGGCGGCCTCACCGCGGGCGCGACGAAGGGATGATCCGCGCGCCCGCGGCCCGGACCGTACGGCTCACGGACGTACGACTCACAGCCCGCACCGAAACGTACGGCTCACACCCACCACCGCATGTGAGGAGTCGCACCATGCGCACGACGCGCAGCACGATCCGCACCCGGCTCAGACTCGCCGGGGCGTTCGCCACCGTTCTGATGGCCGCCGGTGTCGTCACCGGGCCTGCCGCACAGGCCGGCGAGGAGCGGCACGTAAAGCAGCCCACGCTCGCCGAACTCGCCCAGCGGCACGGCCGCTACTTCGGCAGCGCCACGGACAACCCCGAGCTCACCGACCGCCCGTACACGGAGATCCTCGGCCGGGAGTTCGACCAGATCACGCCCGGCAACGGCATGAAGTGGTATGCCACCGAGCCCGAACAGGGCGTGTTCGACTTCTCCAAGGGCGACGAGATCGTCAACTTCGCCCGCGCGCACCACCAGAAGGTGCGCGGCCACACCCTCGTCTGGCACAGCCAGCTGCCCGACTGGCTCACCGGGCGGGAATGGACGGCGAGCGAGCTCAGGGCGGTACTGAAGAAGCACATCCAGACCGAGGTACGGCACTACCGGGGCAAGGTGTTCGCCTGGGACGTCGTCAACGAGGCGTTCAACGAGGACGGCACGTACCGGGAGACGATCTTCTACAGGACGCTCGGGCCCGGTTACATCGCCGACTCGCTGCGCTGGGCGCACGAGGCCGATCCGCGGGTGAAGTTGTACCTCAACGACTACAACATCGAGGCGGTCGGTCCGAAGAGCGACGCCTACCACCGGCTGGCCAAGGAGCTGCGGGCGCAGGGCGTTCCGCTGCACGGCATCGGCATGCAGGCGCACCTCGCGCTGCAGTACGGCTATCCGGACACCCTCGAGGACAACCTCCGGCGCTTCTCCCGGCTCGGCCTGGACACGGCGCTCACGGAGGTCGACATCCGCATGGAACTCCCGGCCGACGAGGCGAAGCTGGCCACGCAGGCCGAGTGGTACCGGGACGTCACCGAGGCGTGCCTCGCGGTGCGCCGGTGCGTGGGGGTGACCATCTGGGACTACACCGACAAGTACTCCTGGATCCCGGCGTTCTTCGAGGGCGAGGGCGCGGCCCTGCCGTGGGACGAAGAACTCCGCCGCAAGCCGGCGTACTACGCGATCCGCGAGGCGCTGATCAGGAGGTAGCGCGGTAGCGGAGACCACGACGCGCCGAGGGGCACCGAGACACCGGCCTGCCGGGCGATCTCCGTGATCGTGACCCTGCCTCCGGTCTCGGCCTTCCGCGCTGCTGCCACTGACCCACCCCATGACCGCGAAACGGCCCCGCGCGATTGGCCCGCGAAACCTCCAGGAGTCTTCCGGAGAACCGGCTCACGCGGGGCGGGGCTCGGGGCGCGGCTCATCACTCCGGTCCGTGCGCAGGGTCACGGTGAGTGATCCGCTCCGGACACGCGTCGGGGCCGGTTCGCAGCGGCTTCTGCGGTCCGGCCCCTCGTGTCCCCGGGCGGGGATGCTCAGGCGGTGGTCATCACCTGGGCTGCGCTCCGCGGACGCTGCGGTGCGATGATCCTGCCGTCGGGCAGGAGCTCACCGGTGTCCTCGAAGAGCACGACACCGTTGCACAGCAGGCTCCACCCCTGTTCCGGGTGGTGCGCCACGAGACGGGCGGATTCCCGGTCGGCGGAGTCTGCTGAGGGGCACGGTGGCTGGTGCTGGCACATGGATGGGATCTTTCGCTCTGTGGTGACCTGTGGGTTGGCTGTCGTCTCAGTTGCGCGGCTCGAAGCGTCGTTCATGGCCGCCCCCCGTTGTGATAAGTCGGTCCGAACCAGTGTTGCCCCATGGGCGGATTTCCGCAGGGATTTCGCGGCACCGCTCCTCACTGGTTCATGACGCGTCACCCACGCGGACGGTTCATCTCAACTGCACTGTCACTTCGGGTGGTTCGACGTGGCCGGATGGGGCTAGTCCGGCCGTGGCCGAGGGTGGCCCTGTGCGGGTCCGGCCTGGTCGGCCCTGTGCCGCGTCAGGCCGGGGAGCCGAGGAGACGGGTGGGCGTCACCCGGAGGGTCAGCACGGGCAGGAGCTCGGCGACGCGGTGCGGACGGTGCGCGGCGATGCCGGGCGGCGCCGGGGCGAGCGGCACGAGCAGATCGGTGGCGGCCGGGTGGCCGGTGGCACCGTCCGCGGTGGGATCGCCGTGCAGCCAGAGCGTCAGCATGTACAGGCCGGGCACGGACAGCAACCGCGGCTGATACGGCTGCGTCATCGCCTCGGCCTGGCGCACCGCGAGCTCCGTGGAGCCGATGTACGGGCCCTCGAAGAACCGGGAGAAGGCCCAGCCGTCGGGCGTGAGCACCGCGTCCGCGGCGGCCACCGCGCGCTCGCCGCTGCGGATCAGGAAGCGCCAGCCGGCCAGCCGGGTCGCGGACACGCCCTCGGCGGTGACGCGGTCCAGCACATGCACGGGCAGCGGAAGCTCGGGCGAGAGGGGCCCCTGGGCGGCGAGCAGGGAGGGAGTTCGGGCCTCGCTCACCGCGGTGGGGGAGGAGAGCGCGGTCAGGACGGAACGCAGTGCGGGCGCGGGAGCCGGGGGGACATGCAGGGGCATGGTGGGTCGCCTCTCATTCGAAGGCACAGTGGCGCGAGGGCGTGGCGGGGCGGGGCATGGCGGGGCGGACGGCGCTGTCAGCTCGCGAAGGTCAGAGAGGCAGGGGCCGGGGTCTGAGCGCGCGAGGCGGGGGTGAGGCCTGCCGCACGTCGCCTCGACGGCTGGATCACTCGACCGTGGGCGCCAACCTTCTGCCTTGTTCGCGAAGTTTATACGACACGTGTTCAGACTGTGTTTCGTCTAGTCGTTTCCGGCCCCGCGGGCAAGGGTACTTCTGGTCGGTGATACGCGAGAATCATCCCGATTCCAGACGGGGTGCACGCCGATGACCTCGAAAAACGCCGGTCAAGCGGACGGCTAATTACCGTCGGCGTTTTTCACGAGTTGTTCGCCGGTCCGTAACGTGCGTTCTGCGTCATGCCCGGTGAATGTGCCACTGGTCAGTATCGACAGGGTAGCGGTCCGAGGGTCCCGCCGGGACGTTATCGATCGCATCGGCTGGGCATCCTCCCCTGTGGACCGGGACCCGGCGGCCGTTCTTCGGCACGCCCATCCGAGGAGGGACGCTTCGATGGGGGAGAAGGTCGTGGCAGGTCAGTTCGACCTGTCCGATCGCCAGCGCTACCGCGACAAGCTCCGTACGTGTCTGACGGGCTTGGAGCGACTCCTGGCGGAGAAGCGGTTCGATCGGCCCAAGAATCTCATGGGTCTGGAGATCGAATTGAATCTCGCGGGCGCCGACGGCATGCCGAGAATGTTGAATGCGCAAGTCCTCGAGCGGATCGCGAGCCGTGACTTCCAGACAGAACTCGCCATGTTCAATCTCGAAGTCAACATCGCGCCGCACCGGCTGGGCGGGCGCGTATTCGACCGGCTCGCCGAGGAACTGCGGACCTCGCTCGCGTATGCCGACCGGAAAGCCCGTGAGGTGGACGCCGGAATCGTGATGATCGGCATTCTGCCGACGCTGGACCGGGACGATCTGGTCTCCTCGAACCTCTCCGACGTCGATCGCTACACCCTGCTCAACGACCAGATCGTGGCCGCCCGGGGTGAGGACTTCAGCCTCGACATCGACGGCGTCGAGCATCTGCGCTGCACCTCGAAGTCCATCGCCCCCGAGGCCGCCTGCACCTCCGTGCAGCTGCACCTCCAGGTCACCCCGGCCCGGTTCGCCGATGTGTGGAACGCGGCGCAGGCGGTCGCCGCCGCGCAGATCGCCGTCGGTGCCAACTCGCCGTTCCTGTTCGGCCGCGAGCTGTGGCGCGAGTCCCGGCCGCCGCTGTTCCAGCAGTCCACCGACACGCGCCCGCCCGAGCTCCAGGCGCAGGGCGTACGGCCGCGCACCTGGTTCGGGGAGCGCTGGATCACCTCGGCGTTCGACCTCTTCGAGGAGAACCTGCGGTACTTCCCGGCGCTGCTGCCGATCTGCGACGACGAGGACCCCCTCGACGTGCTGGCGAGCGGCGGCACCCCCACCCTCGCCGAGCTCGTCCTGCACAACGGCACGATCTACCGCTGGAACCGCCCCGTCTACGGCATCGCCGACGGCGTCCCCCACCTGCGCGTGGAGAACCGCGTCCTGCCCGCCGGGCCCACCGTCACCGACGTCGTCGCCAACGCGGCCTTCTACTACGGCGTCGTCCGCGCGCTCGCCGAGGAGAGCCGGCCGGTGTGGACCCGGCTGCCCTTCGAGGCCGCCGCAGCCAACTTCGACGCCGCCTGCAAGCACGGCATCGACGCCCGCTTCACCTGGCCCCGGCGCGGGCGCTACGGCGGGACCGGCGAGGTCGACGCGGTCGCCCTCGTACGCGACGAGCTGCTGCCGCTGGCCGAGGCCGGGCTGGACGCCTGGGGCATCGAGCCGGCCGACCGGGACCTGTACCTCGGGGTGATCGAGGAGCGGTGCCGGCGCCGGATGAACGGCGCGAGCTGGCAGGCCGCGACCTTCCACCGCGCCCTGGAGCAGGGCCTCGCCCGGGACGCCGCCCTGGCCGCCACCACCCGTCGCTACCGCGCCCTCATGGAGCAGGGCGACCCGGTCCACACCTGGCCGGTGGGCCTCCCGGAACCCGTCCCGACGGCCTGAGCCCGCTCTCCACCGGAGGGCTCCGAGGCAGCCCGTGCCCGAGCGGCCTGCCCCGGTCGCCGTCGCGCGCACAGCACCGCCCTTCATACTGATCGGCATACTGATCGGGCCGACCGGTGATCTGGAGGCAGGTGTGCAGGCGGAGGCGGGCCCGGGGGCGGCCGATTCCCATGCTCGGGCGGGGCTCCCGCGGACGGTGTTGCGCAACGAGACGCTGCTCGTGCTCGCGCTGTCCCTCGGCGCGAGCGGAGTGTCCGCGCTCATCAGCTTCATCGGGTCGGTCACGAAACCCGGGGGCCTGAAGGACCAGGCGGCCACCCTCAACGCCTCGGCCGCGCCCGGCCGCCCCTGGCTGGACCTCGCCTGGCAGCTGTTCGGGATCACCACGGCACTCGTCCCGGTCGCGCTCGTCGCCCACTTCCTGCTGCGCGAGGGCGCGGGACTGCGCACCCTCGGCTTCGACCGCACACGTCCCTGGTCCGACCTGGGTCGCGGTGCCGTGATCGCGGCCGTGATCGGCAGCACCGGCATCGCCTTCTACCTGGCCGCACGCGGCCTCGGCTTCAACCTCACCGTGGTCCCGGAGGCGCTGCCGGACGTGTGGTGGAAGTACCCGGTGCTGGTCCTCTCGGCGCTGCAGAACGCCGTCGTCGAGGAGGTCATCGTCGTCGGGTATCTGCTGCGCCGGCTCGGGCAGCTCGGCTGGTCGCCGGGCGCCACGCTGGCGGCCAGCTCGGTGCTGCGCGGCTCGTACCACCTCTACCAGGGCATCGGCGGGTTCATCGGCAACATGGTGATGGGCGTGGTGTTCGTCTACCTGTACCGCCGCTGGGGCCGGGTCGGGCCGCTGGTCGTCGCGCACACGCTGCTCGATGTCGGGGCGTTCGTGGGATACGCGCTGTTGGCCGGAAAGGTGGACTGGCTGCCGACGGCGTGAGACCGGGGGCGCCCGCAGGTGCAGGCGCCGCCTCTTGGCATCAGACGAGCAGCTCGCCCTCGATGACCGTCACCGCCCGGCCGCTCAGCAGGGTGCGTTCGCCGCGCAGCCGGGTGCGGACGCGGCCGGAGCGGGCCGACGCCTGGAGGCCGGTGAGGTCGGTGCGGCCCAGGCGCTCGGACCAGTACGGGGCCAGCGCGGTGTGGGCGCTGCCGGTGACCGGGTCCTCGTCGATGCCGACGTTCGGGAAGAAGCAGCGGGAGACGTAGTCGTAGCCGCCGGCGGGGTCGGCCGCGCGGGCGGTGGCGATGACGCCGCGCTCGGAGTGAATGCCCAGGGCCTTGGTGTCGGGGCGCAGGGCGTGGACCGTCTTCTCGTCGGGGAGCTCGACGAGCAGGTCCCCGACCTGGGGACCGGTGTCGTACGCGGCGCTCGGCTCGGCTCCCAGAGCCTCGGCGACGCCCTCGGGGAGGTCGACCCGGGTGAGCGGCGCGGTGGGGAAGTCCAGGGTGATCGAGCCGTCCTCGGCGGGCGTGGCGATCAGAACGCCGCTGCGGGTGGCGAACCGCACCGGCCCCTTGTGAGCGCCGGTGGACCGCAGGACATGGGCGGTGGCGAGGGTCGCGTGGCCGCACATCGCGACCTCGGCGGCGGGCGTGAACCAGCGCAGCGCCCAGTCGGCCTCGCCGCCCGCGGGGAGCGGGTGGGCGAAGGCGGTCTCGGCGTGGTTGATCTCCAGAGCCACCTTCTGCATCCAGGCGTCGTCCGGGAAGGCGTCCAGGAGCAGCACCCCGGCCGGGTTGCCGGCGAAGGGCCGGTCGGTGAAGGCGTCGACGATTCGAATCCGCATGGCCCGACGGTAGGGGCCGCACGAGGCCCCGTGCCAAGGCCAATTGACGATCACTGGACCGATTCACGCGGGGACCGTCCACCGGACCGAGGCTTGCCTACGAGCGCTTCCGATATATCGTTGAGGCATCGCGACAGATCAACGATGGAATGGAGAGTGATGGCGATGCGTACGCACGGTTTCGAGCACGGACGGGGTCACGGCGGGCCGCGTGGCGGTCGTGGCGTGGACTTCGAGCGGCTGCGCGCGGCGTTCGGGCCCTTCGGTCCGGGAGGCCCCGGTGGCGGCGGTCCCGGGTTCGATCCGGGTTTCGGGCACGGTCCCTGGGGCGGCCGAGGACGCGGCGGACCGAGGGGAAGGGCGCGGCGCGGTGACGTACGGGCCTCGATCCTCGCTCTACTCAAGGACCGGCCCATGCACGGCTACGAGATGATCCAGGAGATCGCCGAGCGCAGCGGCGGGGCGTGGAAGCCCAGCCCCGGCTCGGTCTACCCCACCCTTCAGCTGCTGGAGGACGAGGGCCTGATCACCAGCCAGACCGAGGGCGGTGGCGGCAAGAAACTGTTCTCGCTCACCGACGCGGGGCGCTCCGCCGCCGAGGAGGGCCCCGAGGCGCCCTGGGAGGAGGCCTCGCGCGGGGTCGACTGGGAGGCGCTGAGCGAGATCCGTCAGGCCGGGTTCGGGCTGATGGAGGCCTTCGGCCAGGTCTGGAAGACCGGCAGCAAGGAGCAGCGCGACAAGGCCCTCGCCGTGATCAACGAGGCCCGCAAGAAGCTGTACCTGATCCTCGCCGACGAGGACTGACGCTGCGGTGGCACGGCCGGCCGGTCAGCCGACCCTGCGTATCACCGCCGCGTCGAAGATGTCCCAGGCGCGCGGGTGCGGGCCCTCGTCGTGGCAGTGCCATGCCTCCCAGAACAGGTCGGCGAGCAGTGCGTCCTCCGGGGCGTGGACACGGTAGACGTACTGCCTGCCGTCCACCGCAGGCAGGGCCACCAGCCAGCACCTGCTCTCCATGCCCCTGTTGGACCCACGGGACGCCCCTTCGGTTGCCCTCGGGGGCGTGGGGCAAGGCGGCGCGCGCCCCTCGGGGAAGAACGGCCTGATGTCATCCGCAAGGAGGAGATGCCGGCCGGCCATGTCCACTTCCCGTGGGACGCGAAGATGCTCCCCGCCGGGGATGACCAGGCCGCACGGGACTGATGGGGTGGAGGATGTGCAACCCCGTATCCCGCGGCAGTCCGACCGAGAACCGCACGAGCGCGGCACCGCCCGCGCGGACAACGATGCCAGGCTCAGCGCAGAGCTGGCAGCGGTGGTCGCCGGTGCCCGCCGCCGGGCGCTCAGGGACGGGGACCGGCAGATCGACACCGCCCATCTGCTGCACTCCCTCCTGGAGAGCGACGCCGAGGCGCGCGCCGTCTTCGGCGACGGGCCGCAGATCGCCCGGCTGCTCGGCTATCTGGTCCAGCGCAGCATCGGCTACGGACTGCGCTGGCAGAGCGGGGTGGAGGACTCCGGGTCCGTCCCCGTGGTGACCGAGGCCGCGGGCTTCTCGCCGCTGGCCGCGGGCTGCATGGAGTACGCCCACGAACGCGCCGCACGCCGTGACGACGCCCCGGCACGGGGCGTGGACCTGCTCGCGGCGATCGTCGTGGACCCGCAGGCCCGCGCCGTCGAGGTGCTCCGGCGTGCCGGGATGGACCCGCACGACGTGTTCGCCCGCATCGAGGCGCAGACCGGCCGGCACCTCGAGGCGCACCCGGGGCGGCACCACGACGACCGGACGGACGGCCCGGCCGCCGGCCCGAGCGGGGAGTGCGCCGTCGGACGCGGCGATCCGGCCTCCTGGTGACCGGACGCGGCGATCCGGCCTCCTGGTGACCGCACCGCCCCGCCGCCCCTGACGTGCCGTCCAGTCGGTGAGACAGGTGCCATAGGGGGTGACGCTCCTGTCGGCTCCTGTCATCATGTGCCGGTGCATACGTCAGTCAGCACCCGGAGCCATCGTGGCAAGGGCGTCGGCCTCGGCCTCGCCCTGCTGTCCGCCGTGGCCTTCGGGGGATCCGGTGTCGCGGCCAAGCCGCTGATCGAGGCGGGCCTCGACCCGCTCCACGTCGTGTGGCTCAGGGTGGCCGGCGCCGCCCTCGTCATGCTGCCGCTGGCCGTGCGCCACCGGGGGCTGCTGCGCCGCCGTCCGGGACTGCTGGCCGGGTTCGGTCTGCTCGCCGTCGCCGGTGTGCAGGCCTGCTACTTCGCCGCGATCTCGCGGATCCCCGTCGGTGTCGCGCTCCTCGTCGAGTATCTGGCGCCGGCGCTGGTGCTCGGCTGGGTGCGGTTCGTGCAGCGCCGGCCGGTGACGCGGGCCGCCGCGGTCGGTGTGGTCCTGGCGGTCGGCGGACTCGCCTGTGTCGTGGAGGTGTGGTCGGGGCTCGGCTTCGACGCCCTCGGACTGCTGCTCGCGCTCGGCGCCGCCTGCTGCCAGGTCGGCTACTTCGTCCTGTCCGACCAGGGCAGCGACGCCGGGGACGAGGCACCCGACCCGCTGGGCGTGATCGCCTACGGCCTGCTGATCGGCGCCGCCGTGCTCACCGTCGTCGCCCGTCCCTGGGCCATGGACTGGTCGGTGCTCGCGGGCAGCGCCGACATGAACGGCACCTCGGTGGCCGCGTTCGCGCTGCTCGCCTGGATCGTGCTCCTCGCCACCGTCGTCGCGTACGTCACCGGCGTCCTCTCGGTGCGGCGGCTGTCGCCGCAGGTCGCGGGCGTCGTGGCCTGCCTCGAAGCGGTCATCGCCACCGTGCTGGCCTGGGTCCTGCTGGGCGAACACCTGTCGGCGCCGCAGATCGTCGGCGGTGTGGTCGTGCTGACCGGTGCGTTCATCGCCCAGTCCTCGGCCCCGGCCAGGAACTCCGGGGAGCCCGTGGCGAGCGGCGGACCCGAAAAGGAGTTGTCGGCGCCGGGCAAGGCCGCATAAGGTGCCGATCATGCACGCGCGCGCACTTGTTCTTCCGCCTCCGGCCGCCTGAGGCGGGCCCTTCCGTCCCTCCGCCCCGCATGTCGCCGGGCGTGACGGTGCTGCCCGCAGACGAAGTCCACGGACCCCGTCGAGCCGGTTCTCCTCACCTTGATCCGGCGTCCGTTCTCCGGGGTCCTCCCGAACTTCCGCGCCCACGCCGACCACACGCGTGCGCGCGCTTCTGCGGAGAGAACTCGTGTCGAACGCTTCCCTGGCCCTGCCCGTCGGGCGTGGCCTGCTCTATCTGATCGTCGCCGGTGCCGCCTGGGGCACCGCGGGCGCCGCCGCCTCGCTGGTCTACCGGGCCGGTGACATGGGGCCCGTCGCCCTGTCCTTCTGGCGCTGTGCGGCCGGGCTGGTGCTGCTGCTCGCCGCCCGGCTGCTGCTGCCGCGCGCCCGGACCGCCGTACCCGAGCCGCTCGGGCGCAGGGTGATGCGCGCCGGGGCCACCGGAGCCGGGCTCGCGGTGTTCCAGACCGCCTACTTCGCGGCCGTCTCCGCCACGGGCCTCGCCGTGGCGACCGTCGTCACCCTCGGCGCCGGGCCCGTGCTGATCGCGCTCGGCGCGCGGATGCTCCTCGGTGAGCGCCTGGGGCGCGGGGGATCAGCCGCCGTGGCGGGCGCGCTCCTCGGACTGGTCGTGCTCGTGCTCGGCGGGGGAGGAGCGGCCGTGGACGCCTGGGGCGTCCTGCTCGCGCTGCTGTCCGCCGCCGGGTACTCGGTGATGACACTGCTCACCCGGTGGTGGGGCCGCGACGGCCGCACGGACACCTCCGGTACGACCGTCGGGGCCTTCGCCGTCACCAGCGCGCTGCTGCTGCCGTTCGCGGCGGCCGAGGGGCTGCTGCCGCACACCGACGAGCCGGGCCTTCTGCTGTGCCTGATCGCGTACATCGCGACCGTCCCGACCGCTCTCGCCTACGGTCTGTACTTCGCCGGTGCGGCCGTCGTACGGTCCGCCACCGTGTCCGTGATCATGCTGCTCGAGCCGGTGAGCGCGGCGGTGCTCGCGGTCACCCTGCTCGGCGAGCGGCTCACCACGGCGACCCTGCTCGGCACGCTGCTGCTGCTCGGCTCGGTCGCCGGTCTGGCGCTGGGCGAGGCGCGCGGTGCGCGCAGCCGGGTGCGTGAGGCGGAGGCGGTACCGGTGTAGACAGAGGGGTCATCCGGCGTGTTGCAGGCGGAGGGGCCTTCCCGGCGCGTGTCGGGAAGGCCCCTCGCCGTGTGCCACGTGTGCCACGTGTGCCAGGAGTGCCCCTCGCCGTGTGCCGGGAGCGCCCCCTCGCACTGTCACAGGGCCGCGAGGTACTCCGGAAACTCCGTGCCGGGTGCCAGGTCCGGGTCGGCGAGCGGGGTGCCGTAGCCCTTGCGCAGGGGCAGGACGCCGGCCCAGTGCGGGAGGGCGAGGTCCTCCGGCTCATCGTTGACGCCGCCGGTGCGGAGCTTGGCGGAGACCTCGTTCAGGTCGAGGCGGATCACCGCGGTGGCGGCGAGCTCCTTCTTGTTCGCCGGGCGGGAGTCGGCGGCACGGCCCGGCACCACGTGGTTCACCAGGGCGTCCAGGGCCAGCCGCTTCTCCTCGGGGTCGGTGACGTCGTGGGCGAGGCCGTGCACCACCACGGAGCGGTAGTTGATCGAGTGGTGGAAGGCCGAACGCGCCAGCACCAGCCCGTCGACATGAGTCACGGTCAGGCAGACCGGGAGACCGGGGTCGGCCTGGCCGGCCGCGCGCAGGGGACGCGAGCCCGTCGAACCGTGCACGTAGAGACGCTCGCCGACCCTGCCGTAGAGCGTGGGCAGCACCACCGGTGCGCCGTCGCGGACGAAGCCGAGATGGCAGACATAGCCCTCGTCGAGTATCGCGTGCACCAGTTCCTTGTCGTAGGCGGCACGGTCGGGGGAGCGGGTGGGGACCGTGCGCTCGGTGGGCCGGTAGGTGGGGGCGGTCTCGGTCTGCTGCGGCGGCTGGGTCCCCGGCATGGTGCTCTCCATTGCACTAGTGCATACTTGGCTTTGTGCTAGGAGAGTATCGGATCGAGGGCCGGCGTGCAGCGGAGATTTCCGCGAGCATCGAGCGGGCGGTGCGCGAAGGGGCGCTGGGCCCGGGCGAACTGCTGCCGCCCCTACGGGAGTTGGCGCAGCAGCTCGGGGTGAACCCCAACACCGTCGCCGCCGCGTACCGGACGCTGCGCGAACGTGGGGTGATCGAGACCGCGGGCCGGCGTGGCAGCCGCGTGCGGCCCAGGCCGGCGACGACCGGGCGCGACTTCATCCGGGTGGACGTCCCGGAGGGGGTGCGGGACGTCTCCGACGGCAACCCGGACCCGGCGCTGCTGCCGCCGCTGGCCGAGGCGTTCGCCGCCGCGGCGGCACAGGGCGACCGGGAGCCGGTGCTGTACGGGCACGCGCCCGTGGATCCCGAGCTGGCCCGTCTCGCACGGGCCGAGCTGGACGCCGACGGCGTTCCGGACGGGCCCGTCGCGATCACCTCCGGCGCGCTCGACGCCCTCGAACGGGTCCTCGCCGCCCACCTCAGGCCGGGCGACGCCGTCGCCGTGGAGGACCCGGGCTGGCGCAGCGTGCTGGACCTGGTCCCGGCGCTGGGGCTGCGCGTCGTTCCCGTCGGCGTCGACGACGAGGGGCCGCTGCCCGAGGACGTACGGCGGGCCCTGACCGGCGGGGCGCGGGCGCTGATCGTCACCGACCGGGCGCAGAACCCGACCGGCGCCGCCCTGGGCTCCGCACGCGCGCGTGCTCTCAGATCGGTCCTCGCGCAGCACCCTCAGACGCTGCTCATCGAGGACGACCACGGGCACCACATCGCCGGGCTCCCGCTGCACCCGCTCGCCGGGACGACGCACAGCTGGGCCTTCGTCCGCTCGGCGGCCAAGGCGTACGGTCCCGATCTGCGGCTCGCGGTCCTCACCGGCGACCCCGTGACGCTGGACCTGGTGCGTGGCCGGCAGCGGCTGGGGCCGGGCTGGGTCAGTCTGGTCGTCCAGCGGGCGCTGGTGCGGCTGCGGACCACCGGTGCCCTCGATCCGGCGGTGGTGGCGGCCGCGTACACCCGGCGCCGGGAGGCGCTGATCGCGGCGCTGGCCCGGCGCGGGATCACTTCGCACGGCCGCAGTGGCATGAATGTCTGGGTGCCCGTCACGGACGAGACCGGTGCCGTCGCCCGTCTCCTGCATGCCGGCTGGGCGGTCGCCCCCGGCGCCCGCTTCCGGATGAGCGCGCCGCCCGGCATCCGCGTCACCGTGTCGACGCTGACCGAGGACGACATCGAGCCGCTGGCCGAGGCGATCGCGGGGGCGCTCGGCCGGGCGGGGGAGGCGCCGAGGACGTACGTCTGACGCGCGGAACGCCAGGTCCGGTCGGTCGCACAGCTACAAGGTCCGCTTCGGCCTCACCTGGGTGAGGGCCGCTCCCGCCAGGACGATCACCGCGCCCACCGGGGTCGACCAGGTCAGGGTCTCGCCGAGGATCGCGATGCCCGCCGCGGCGGCGATGACCGGGACGAAGTACGTGACCATCTGGCCGGTCGTGGGGCCGACCTCGGCGACCAGGTCGTACTGGATGAGGACGGCCAGCCCGGTGCCCAGCGTGCCCAGGGCCGCGATCGCCAGCAGCGGGACGACCGCGAACTCGCTCGGCACGCTCGTGAACATCGGGGTGACGACGGCCAGTTGCAGTGTGGCGAGCAGGAGCTGGCCGCCCGTGAGGGAGAGGTTGGAGTGGCTGCTGCCCGCCAGGGTGCGGCGGACGTAGATCCAGCCCACGGGGTAGCTCAGCGAGGCCAGCAGGGCCAATGCCGTGCCGCGGGCGTCCAGGCCGTGGAAGCCCTGCCAGGCGCCCAGCACCGTCAGCACCCCGAGGAAGCCCAGACCGAGCCCCGCCACCCGCAGCCGCGTCGGGCGGTCCTCGGACAGGGCGACCAGCGACAGCGCCATGCCGCACAGCGGCGAGGTCGCGTTGCAGATGCCGGCCAGCGTGGAGGGGATCGTCAGCTCGGCGAAGGCGAACAACGAGAACGGCAGGGCGTTCAGCAGGAAGCCGGCCACCGCGAGATGTCCCCAGGTGCGCAGACCGCGCGGCAGCCGCTCCCGGCGTACCGCCATCGCCACCGCCAGCACCGCCGTGCCGAACGCCAGCCGGCCGAGCGTGACCTGGAAGGGCGCGTACCCGTGGGTGCCGACCTTGATGAGGAGGAAACTGAAGCCCCAGATCAGGGACAACGCGCCGAAGCGCAGACGCCAGTCCAGGCGGGGGCGGGAGGAGGACGACGCGGGTACGGCCGCCGGGCGGGAGGCGGAGGCGGTGGGCGAGGTGACGCTGCTCATGCACCCCACGATGCGGGAAAGGATCTCGTAGCACAATCGAGATTTCGCACGCGATATCTCGTAGCATTGCTTACATGTTGAACCTGGAGCGCCTACGCACCCTCGATGCCCTCGCCCGGCACGGCTCGGTCAGCGGCGCGGCCGAGGGACTGCACATCACCACGTCCGCCGTCTCCCAGCAGCTGTCCAAGCTGGAGCGCGAGGTGGGTCAGCGGCTCCTCGCCAAGAACGGGCGGGGCGTGCGGCTCACCGACGCCGGGCGGCTGCTCGCCGAGCACGCCGCGCGCATCCTGTCCCAGGTGGAGCTCGCCCAGGCCGACCTGGAGGCCCAGCGCGGCCAGGTGGCGGGCGAACTGCGCGTCTCGGCGTTCCCCACCGCCGCGCGAGGGCTGTTCCCCGTCGCCCTCGCGGCCCTGCGCGAGCGGCATCCGGCGCTGCGGGTGCGCTCACGCGAACTGGAGCCGGAGAACGGCATCGCCGGGGTCGTGCGGGGCGATCTCGACCTCGCGGTCGTGCTCGACTGGTACAACAAGCCGATGCCGGTGCCCGACGGGCTGGTCAAGGCGCCCCTCCTCGACGACCCCGCCGACGTGGCCGTGCCGGCCGGTCACCGGCTCGCCGGGCGTGACGAGGTCGATCTCGCCGAGTTCGCCGACGACGAGTGGATCACCTGGGGCGAGGGCGAGTTCTGCCATGAGTGGCTGATGTTCACCCTGCGTTCCAAGGGCATCGAGCCCGTCATCGGCCACCGCGCCGCCGAGAGCCACACGCAGCTCGGCCTGGTCTCCGCGGGCCTCGGCGTCTGCATCGCCCCGCTGCTCGGCCGCAACCCCCTGCCCGCCGGTGTGGTCACGGTCCCGCTCAGGCAGCGCGTGCGGCGGCACGTCTACGTCGTCTGGCGGGCGGACGCCGACCGCCGGCCGTCGATCCGCGCCGCGGTGGAGGCGCTTCAGGAGGCGGGCCGGAAGGTGGGATGAGCAGCCGCCGCTTCAGCTACCCCAGGGTGCCCAGCTTCCTGAAGTCCCAGGACACGATCTTCTCCGGGGTCAGCCGGGCCCAGGCGTGGCGGCCGTCGTGCGGCATCTCGTCCAGGCCGAAGTTCTTGCGGGCGAACAGCGTCTCGGGCACGTCGAGTTCGGCGCACAGCTCACCGGTCCGGGGAATCTCGCCCACGAACTCCACCCGCCCGGACAGCTCCGCCCCGCGCAGCTCGTCGTACTCCTCGCCGGTGTCCACCACGACCGCCACCCGCGGATCCCGGCGCAACTGCGCCCAGCGCCTGCTGCGCACCACCGAGTACAGCCACAGCGAGGTGCCGTCCCAGGCGAACCACAGCGTGCTGACGTGCGGCGCGCCGTCGGCGGACACCGTGGCGACCCGGCAGGTGCGCTGCGCCGTGAGGAACTCGTCCAGCTCCCCGGGCGTCATCATGATCTTCCGGCCCCGGCGCTGCGTGGCGGTCATCAGGCCCCCCTCTTGTCCCGTCCTGCTCCCACGTCGTGCCAGAGATGATCCTCTGACATCACGTCAGAAAAGGATGGGGTGTCTTCCCTCCGCACGCAATGGTGACTAGCCTCACCCGCCCAGCTGCCGACGACCGGGGGGAACCGTGCCGTCGTACGACCAGCTCGGCGATCTGCTCGACCCGGCCACCACCGTGCTGCTCACGGTCGAGTGCCAGGAGGGCGTCGTCGGCCGCGACAGCGCCCTGCCCGAACTCGCGGAGGCCGCCCGCTCCTCGGGCGCGCTCGCCCAGGTGGCCCGGCTGGTCGCCGCCGCCCACGCGAGCGGGACGCAGGTGATCCACGCCGTCGCCGAACGCCGCCC
>NZ_JAOCQE010000067.1 GCF_025290915.1 Streptomyces sp. 15-116A
CAGGCGGGCGCGCGCGGAAAGGAAGGAGCGACCGCGGGAGCCACCGCCCCACCGCCGGCCGGGCCCGGCGAGACCGCACCCGAGCCGCCCCGCCACTTCCGGCGCGACCGCCGGCACAAGATGCTCGGCGGGGTCTGCGCCGGTCTCGGCCGGCAGTGCGACATGGACCCGGTGATCTTCCGGATCACCCTCGCGGTGCTCTCCGCCACCGGCGGCCTCGGCCTGATCTTCTACGGCTTCGCCTGGCTCTTCGTGCCCTACGACGACGAGGAGGAGCACGAGTTCCGCAGACTGCTCAGCGGCCGGGTCGAGGGCCACACGCTGACGGCCGTGCTGTTCGCCCTGGTCGGCTGCGGGGTCTTCCTGACCATGCTGAACAACAGCGGCGTGCTGAGCTTCGCCGTCATACTGTCCATCCTGCTCGCCGGCGCCGGGTACTGGTCGCGGCACCGCGGCGCGCCCAGCCCCGACCCGCTCGCCGCCCAGGCCACGGCCGACGCCCCTCCGGAGCCACAGGCCCCGCCGGTTCCGGGCGCCTACCCCTCCTGGTGGCGTGACCCCATCGTCAAGGACGGCACCCACATCGGCGGCACCGGCTATCTCTGGGGCCCCTGGGACTCCCGCGACCGCGACGTCGCCGCCGCGATCAACATCAGCCTGGGCACCCACACCGGCGCCGACCCGGACACCCCGCGTCCCCACGCCCCGAAACCGCGCGGCCCCCGCTGGATCGGCGGCTGGGTCTTCCTCCTGGCGCTCCTGGCAGCCTTCCTCGGCACCCGCCTCACCTGGGACGACCGCCCCCTGGGTGACAGCCTGCAGACCGGCCTCGCCTGCGCCCTCGCCGTGTTCGGCCTGGGCATCGCCCTCAGCGCCTTCCTGGGCCGCACCGGCGCCGGGTCCCTCATCCTCGCGATCATCACCGCGGGCCTCCTCGCCGCGTCGGCCGCTCTGCCGAAGGATGTCGGCACCGACTGGAGACGCACGACCTGGGAGCCCACCTCCACCGCACAGATACGCCCGTCCTACGAACTGGGCACCGGCACCGGCACGCTCGATCTGTCCGGCATACGCGTACCGGACGGCAAGAGCGTGTCGACAAGGGCGGACGTGGGCCTGGGCCGCCTTCATGTGATCGTCCCGAAGGACGCGACGGTGCGGCTGAACATCGACGTAGGACTCGGCGACATCCAGTTGCCGGGCGACGACACCAAGGACGTGGACGTGGCGCCGGGCAAGCGGAAGCAACTGACCCTCGAACCGCCCCCGCACGCGGACCAGGCCGGCACGCTCCACCTGGACCTCCAGGTCGGCGCGGGACAGGCGGAGGTGAGCCGTGCTACGTCATGAGTTCCAGCCCGGCCGGCTGGTCGCCGGTGCCTTCCTCACCCTCGCCGGGGTGATCTACGCCGGCGACGCGGGCGACGCGTGGGAGACCCCGTGGTTCGTGGTCATCCCCGTCGTCACCGGCGGCCTGTGCCTGGCGGGCGCGGTGGCTCTCGTCACCAGCCTCGTACGCCGCCGAAGAGAGCCGAACGCCCGCGCGGACGGGAGCTACCGGTAACCCCCCACCCGCTGCCGCCGCCGCGCCCGCAGCGCGGCATCCACGGACAGCAGAGGAGCACCGGCCAGCACCAGCGGAATCCAGGCCATGAGATAGGGGAGGTCGTTCCCGTAGTAGTACGGGTCGGATGCCCAGCTCACCGTCAGCCACAGGCTGAGCGAGATCAGCGCGCCCCCCAGGGCGGCGAGCCGTGTGAGCAGCCCCAGCAGCGTGCCGATCCCCACGGCCAGCTCACCGAAGGCGATCGCGTAACCGAACGCCACAGGGTTCTCCAGGGCCATGTCGACCATCGCCGGAATGGCGGAGGAGTCCCGGACGCCCCGCATCATCTCGCCGATGGATCCCGCACCGGAGTCCTTCATGAACGCACTGTCGGTCAGCTTGTCGAGGCCGGCGTAGATGAAGGTCACCCCCAGGAAGATCCTGAGGGGGAGCAGCGCATAACGGGTGGCGGTGTCCCGCCAGTCGTTGTCGCCATCGAAATGGGGGCTGTACGTGTCCGACCGCATACCGTGAGTCATCGCTACCTGCCGCCTCTCGCCGCGCTGCCGAGACCCCCTCAAGAGACCATACGTACGACAATCAGCCCCGGCTCAATCCTGAGGGCGGCGATTTTCCCCGCCGGGCCCTGAAAACGAGGGGCGTCGGCCAGGTGGTCCAGCGTTCGTAGCCCGGCGCGGGTGTGGGCGTCGCTTGCCCGTGCTGGCGGGGTGCCTCCCCCACTCTCGGCTTCGCTCGAGCGGGGGGACCCCCACCGCCCACCCGTGCTGCCCCAGCGGCACGATTGCCCGCAGCTGGGTAGGGATTGCCCGCAGGCGCCCACGGCGGGAAGGGGACGGGGCGGTGGTGTCTGCCCGCAGCGGCTGGCGCGTCCGCGCCGACCCGCTCTCTGTGTCGACCTATTTCGCGCCAGACCGAGGACGGACACCACCGCCCCGGCCCCGACTCACCCACCGGCATGAGGCGCTACGCCCGCCCCCACCGGAGGGGCAGTGGCGCCGCAGGCATCCACCCACCGGACCCGCAGACGGCCGCAGCTCGAACCGACGCCCCCCGCCCCCGTACCCTTAGCGGCGTGCAGGAACTCCACGACGCCCCCCTCGCCCCGCTGACCACCTTCCGGCTGGGCGGCCCCGCCACCCGCCTGGTCACCGCGACGACCGACGACGAGGTGATCTCCGTCGTCCGCGAGGCCGACGACACCGGCACCCCCCTCCTCATCATCGGCGGCGGCTCCAACCTCGTCATCGGCGACAAGGGCTTCGACGGCACCGCCCTCGTCATCGCCACCAAGGGCTTCACCCTCCACGGCACCCGTCTCGAACTCGCCGCCGGCGAAGTCTGGACGGACGCCGTCGCCCGCACCGTCGAGGCAGGGCTCGCCGGCATCGAGTGCCTGGCCGGCATCCCCGGCTCGGCCGGCGCCACCCCCATCCAGAACGTCGGCGCCTACGGCCAGGAGGTCTCCTCCACGATCACCGAGGTGATCGCCTACGACCGCCGCACCCGCGAGACCGTCACCCTCGCCAACGCCGACTGCGCCTTCTCCTACCGCCACAGCCGCTTCAAGTCCGACCCGGAGCGCTACGTCGTCCTGCGCGTCCGCTTCGACCTCGAGGACGCCGACGGCCTCTCCGGCCCCATCAAGTACGCAGAGACGGCCCGCGCCCTCGGCGTGGCCCCCGGCGACCGCGTCCCCCTGGCCACCGCCCGCGAGACCGTCCTCAAGCTCCGCGCGGGCAAGGGCATGGTCCTGGACCCCGACGACCACGACACCTGGTCGGCCGGCTCCTTCTTCACCAACCCGATCCTCACCGACGACGAGTTCCAGGCCTTCCACGCGCGCGTGAAGCAGCGCCTCGGCGCCGACGCCGAGCCCCCCGCCTACCCCGCGGGCGACGGCCACACCAAGACCTCCGCGGCCTGGCTGATCGACAAGGCGGGCTTCAGCAAGGGCTACGGCACCGGCCCCGCCCGCATCTCCACCAAGCACACCCTCGCCCTGACCAACCGCGGCAACGCCACCACGGAGGACCTCCTCGCCCTGGCCCGCGAAGTCGTCACCGGCGTCCGTGAAGCCTTCGGCATCACCCTGGTCAACGAGCCGGTGACGGTCGGCGTCAGCCTGTAGCCTCCACAGGACCGCTGAGCCACTCGTCGACCCCCGCCAGCAGCTTCTCCTTCACCTCCTCCGGCGCCGCCGACCCCCGCACCGACTGACGCGCCAGCTCCGCCAGCTCCGCGTCCGAGAAGCCGTGGTGCTGCCGGGCGATCTCGTACTGCGCCGCCAGACGCGAGCCGAACAACAGCGGGTCGTCGGCGCCCAGCGCCAGCGGCACGCCCGCCTCGAAAAGCGTCCGCAGCGGTACGTCCTCCGGCTTCTCGTACACGCCCAGCGCCACATTCGACGCCGGGCACACCTCGCACGTCACCTGCCGGTCCGCCAGCCGCCGCAGCAGCCGTGGATTCTCCGCCGCCCGCACCCCGTGCCCGATCCGGTCCGCCTCCAGGTCGTCCAGGCAGTCCCGCACCGACGCGGGTCCCGCCAGCTCACCCCCGTGCGGCGCCGACAGCAGCCCGCCCTCCCGCGCGATGGCGAACGCCCGGTCGAAGTCCCGGGCCATCCCGCGCCGCTCGTCATTGGACAGCCCGAAGCCGACGACCCCCCTGTCCGCGTACCGCACCGCCAGCCGGGCCAGCGTCCGCGCGTCCAGCGGATGCTTCATCCGGTTCGCCGCCACCAGCACCCGCATCCCCAGCCCGGTGTCCCGCATCGCCGCGTCCACCGCGTCCAGGATGATCTCCAGCGCCGGGATCAGCCCGCCCAGCCGGGGCGCGTACGACGTCGGGTCCACCTGGATCTCCAGCCAGCCGGAGCCGTCCCGCAGCTCCTCCTCCGCCGCCTCCCGCACCAGGCGCCGGATGTCGTCCGGCTCCCGCAGACAGGAACGCGCCGCGTCGTACAGCCGCTGGAAGCGGAACCAGCCCCGCTCGTCGGTGGCGCGCAGCCTCGGCGGCTCCCCGCTCGTCAGCGCGTCGGTCAGCGCCTCGGGCAGGCGCACCCCGTACTTGTCGGCCAGCTCCAGCAGGGTGGTGGGCCGCATCGACCCGGTGAAGTGCAGGTGCAGATGGGCCTTCGGCAGCTCAGAGACATCACGTACACGCTCCATCCCAGGATCCTGCCGCACGCCCCACCCGCCCCGGTAGCGCTTTCCCCGTACGTGGTCTTGCTCGCACAAACGAACAGGGCGCCCGGGAGAACCCGGGCGCCCCACGCGGCAGGAGCGAAAACCTCAGTCCCGCGCCTCCGCCAGCAGCTTCTGGATCCGCGAGACACCCTCGACGAGGTCCTCGTCACCGAGCGCGTACGACAGCCGCAGGTAGCCCGGCGTGCCGAACGCCTCACCGGGCACCACCGCGACCTCGGCCTCCTCCAGGATGAGCGCGGCCAGCTCCACGGAGTTCTGCGGGCGCTTGCCCCGGATCTCCTTGCCGATCAGCGCCTTCACCGACGGGTAGGCGTAGAACGCGCCCTCCGGCTCCGGGCAGACGACGCCGTCGATCTCGTTGAGCATCCGCACGATGGTCCTGCGCCGCCGGTCGAAGGCCTCGCGCATCTTCGCGACCGCGTCCAGGTCACCGGAGACCGCGGCCAGCGCCGCCGCCTGCGCGACGTTGGAGACGTTGGACGTGGCGTGCGACTGGAGGTTGGTCGCGGCCTTCACGACGTCCTTCGGGCCGATGACCCAGCCCACGCGCCAGCCCGTCATCGCGTACGTCTTCGCCACGCCGTTGACCACGATGCACTTGTCGCGCAGCTCGGGCAGCAGAGCCGGCAGGGACACGGAGACGGCGTCGCCGTAGACCAGGTGCTCGTAGATCTCGTCGGTCAGCACCCACAGCCCGTGCTCGACGGCCCACTGGCCGATCGCCTCGGTCTCGGCCTCGCTGTAGACGGCGCCGGTCGGGTTCGACGGGGAGACGAACAGGACGACCTTCGTCTTCTCGGTGCGGGCGGCCTCCAGCTGCTCCACCGAGACCCGGTAGCCGGTCGTCTCGTCGGCGACGACCTCGACCGGGACACCGCCGGCCAGGCGGATCGACTCCGGGTACGTCGTCCAGTACGGCGCCGGGACGATGACCTCGTCGCCCGGGTCGAGGATCGCGGCGAAGGCCTCGTAGATGGCCTGCTTGCCGCCGTTGGTGACGAGGATCTGCGACGGGTCGACCTCGTAGCCGGAGTCCCGCAGGGTCTTCGCGGCGATCGCGGCCTTCAGCTCGGGCAGACCGCCGGCCGGGGTGTAGCGGTGGAACTTCGGGTTCTTGCAGGCCTCGATCGCGGCCTCGACGATGTAGTCCGGGGTGGGGAAGTCGGGCTCACCGGCGCCGAAGCCGATCACCGGTCGCCCGGCGGCCTTGAGGGCCTTGGCCTTGGCGTCCACGGCGAGGGTGGCCGACTCGGAGATCGCGCCGATGCGGGCGGAGACCCGGCGCTCGGTGGGTGGGGTTGCAGCGCTCATGCAGCCCATCGTTTCAGACCGGAAACCGGCGCGGCACCGGGGTTTCACAGACTGAACAGGACCGGGCAAACCCTGAACATCCGTCCGGATCCCCGCGCCGCGGGCCCCCGCAGCCGTGGCGATCTTCCGCCGGGGCCGCCGTCCACGGGCGCTTTCTGTTCGACGCCCGGCCGGAGACCACGTACACTCTCACCTCGTTGGCCTTCAGCGGGCCCGCGCTCATCCGGTGCACACCAAGCATCCGGGCGAATGCGGTACGTTGGTGGACACACAAAGGGTCGTAGCTCAATTGGTAGAGCACTGGTCTCCAAAACCAGCGGTTGGGGGTTCAAGTCCCTCCGGCCCTGCTACACACACCTTCGCCAGGATGTGTGCGCATGTACGTACAGCAATGCACCGCCGTGCGGCTCAGACCGGGCGCGGCACGGCCACGACCCGGAATCAGGTGAGGACGAGTGACGGACGCCGTGGGCTCCATCGACATGCCTGATGCCCAGGACGAGGCGCCGGACTCCAGGAAGAAGACCCGCAAGGGCGGCAAGCGCGGCAAGAAGGGCCCGCTGAAGCGGCTCGCGCTCTTCTACCGCCAGATCGTCGCGGAGCTCCGCAAGGTCGTCTGGCCCACCCGCAATCAGCTGACGTCGTACACGACCGCAGTGATCATCTTCGTCGTCATCATGATCGGCCTGATCACCCTGATCGACTATGGCCTCAGCAACGCCGCCAAGTACGTCTTCGGCTGAGCCGAGAGCGAAGGGCGCCGAGGTACCCGGCGCCCCTTTCGCGTGTTCCACCCCTCTGTATCCAGGAAGAAGCAGCCACCGTGTCTGACCCGAACGTGAACGACGCCGTTGAGCCTCACGGCGAGGGGGCCGAGTTCGTCGTCGAGGACGAGCTCGAGACTGTCGAGGGCGTGGACAGCGAGGACATCGCGGCCTCCCCGGAGGCCGAGGCTGCGGATGCCGCCGCGGACGAGGCCGGCGCCGAGGAGACCGAGGCCGGCACCGAGGCTGCTGACGCCGAGGCCGCCGAGGACGAGGAAGCCGGGGAAGCCGCCGCGGAGGCCGAGGAAGAGGCCGAGGACGACCGCGACCCGGTCGAGAAGCTCCGCGAGGAACTGCGCACCCTGCCCGGCGAGTGGTACGTCATCCACACCTACGCCGGTTACGAGAACCGCGTGAAGACCAACCTGGAGCAGCGCGCCGTCTCGCTGAACGTCGAGGACTACATCTTCCAGGCCGAGGTGCCGCAGGAAGAGGTCGTCCAGATCAAGAACGGCGACCGCAAGACGATCAAGCAGAACAAGCTGCCGGGTTACGTCCTGGTCCGCATGGACCTGACGAACGAGTCCTGGGGCGTCGTCCGCAACACCCCCGGCGTCACCGGCTTCGTGGGCAACGCCTACGACCCGTACCCGCTGACCCTGGACGAGATCGTCAAGATGCTCGCCCCGGAGGCCGAGGAGAAGGCCGCCCGCGAGGCCGCCGAGGCCGAGGGCAAGCCGGCCCCGCAGCGCAAGGTCGAGGTCCAGGTGCTGGACTTCGAGGTCGGCGACTCGGTCACCGTCACCGACGGCCCGTTCGCCACGCTGCAGGCGACCATCAACGAGATCAACCCCGACTCCAAGAAGGTCAAGGGCCTGGTGGAGATCTTCGGCCGCGAGACGCCGGTCGAGCTCTCCTTCGACCAGATCCAGAAGAACTGAGCTCTTCCAGGGCTTCCAGAACTTTCTGGACGTACCACTTCCGAACAGGTCAGACGGGCGCTCGCGTCTCGTCTGACCTGCTCGGTTTTTGGCCGCGCATCTCTACCCGTTAAAGTTGTGCGGTATGCCTGCGTCCGGGTGGTCCCCGGTCACGCGGGCAGGACCCGAATCGAAAGGACCCGGAGAGCCATGCCTCCCAAGAAGAAGAAGGTCACGGGGCTCATCAAGCTCCAGATCCAGGCCGGTGCCGCCAACCCGGCCCCGCCGGTCGGCCCCGCGCTGGGCCAGCACGGCGTGAACATCATGGAGTTCTGCAAGGCCTACAACGCCGCGACCGAGTCGCAGCGCGGTTGGGTCATCCCGGTGGAGATCACGGTCTACGAGGACCGTTCCTTCACCTTCATCACCAAGACCCCGCCGGCCGCCAAGATGATCCTCAAGGCCGCGGGCGTGGAGAAGGGCTCCGGCGAGCCGCACAAGACCAAGGTCGCGAAGATCACGCGTGACCAGGTCCGTGAGATCGCCACCACCAAGATGCCCGACCTCAACGCCAACGACCTGGACGCCGCCGAGAAGATCATCGCCGGCACCGCCCGTTCCATGGGCATCACGGTCGAGGGCTGACCTCCACCCCCGTAAGCCAGCAGCAGTAGTGGCAGGGCCTGCTCGGCCCGGACCACGACTCCTAAGAACCCACAGGAGCTTTAAGTGAGCAAGCGCAGCAAGTCTCTCCGCGCTGCGGACGCCAAGATCGACCGGGACAAGCTCTACGCCCCGCTCGAGGCCGTCCGTCTCGCCAAGGAGACCTCCACGACCAAGTTCGACGGCACCGTCGAGGTCGCCTTCCGTCTGGGTGTCGACCCGCGCAAGGCCGACCAGATGGTCCGTGGCACCGTGAACCTCCCGCACGGCACCGGTAAGACCGCCCGGGTCCTGGTCTTCGCGACCGGTGACCGTGCCGAGGCCGCGCGTGCCGCGGGCGCCGACATCGTCGGCGCCGACGAGCTGATCGACGAGGTGTCGAAGGGCCGTCTGGACTTCGACGCCGTCGTCGCCACCCCGGACCTCATGGGCAAGGTCGGCCGCCTCGGCCGCGTCCTCGGCCCGCGTGGTCTGATGCCGAACCCGAAGACCGGCACCGTCACCCCCGACGTGGCCAAGGCCGTCACCGAGATCAAGGGTGGCAAGATCGAGTTCCGCGTCGACAAGCACTCGAACCTGCACTTCATCATCGGCAAGACGTCGTTCGACGACACCAAGCTGGTGGAGAACTACGGCGCCGCGCTGGAGGAGATCCTCCGTCTGAAGCCGTCCGCCGCCAAGGGCCGCTACATCAAGAAGGCCGCCATCACCACCACGATGGGCCCCGGCATCCCGGTCGACCCGAACCGCACCCGCAACCTCCTCGTCGAGGAGGACCCGGCCGCGGTCTGAGCCGGCCCGGCCGGCCCTCCGAGGCCGGTACGCACGTGAAGCCGTCCCCTGCGCCTGCTGAGGCGTGGGGGGCGGTTTTTTCGTACGACCGTGTCAGTGGGGTGCGTTACCGTACGACTGACTTCACAGCGCATCAACAGCAAACCAGGGGTGGGGATTCATGGCCATGTCCGCATGGAAGCGCGCGGGTGTCTGTCTGACGGCCGCGGTCGTCGTGGCCGGTGTCGCCGGCTGCCAGGACGGTGACGGGGGCGGGAAGAAGAAGGCCGGGGGCTCGGCCGACTCCCAGGTCCAGACGCAGAACCAGATGACCGAGGTCCTCCAGGCCGCCTTCAAGAAGACCTCCGAGGCGAAGTCCTCCAAGGTCCGGATGACCATGACGATGCCGGCAGCCATGGACGGCGGCGGCACCATGGAGCTCTCCGGGGTCCAGGGCTGGGACCCGGGCGTCATGGACGTCACCATGAAGGGCTCCGCGCTCACCGCGGGCGACCCGGACGCTCCCGAGCAGATCCGCATGATCATGCTCGACGACGCCATGTACATGGACATGGGTGCGAAGCAGGCCGCCGAGATGGACGGCAAGCGCTGGATGAAGATGGACTTCGGCGCCATCGCCGAGGAATCCGGCGACCCGGCCCTGCAGAAGCAGCTGACCGGCGGCATGGAGAACATGAACCAGGACCCGGCGCAGCAGCTCGCCCTGCTGCTGGAGTCGCCGAACCTGAAGCACGTCGGCCCGGAGAAGGTCGACGGCGTCCAGACGCAGCACTACAAGGGCACGCTGAGCTTCGAGGAGATGCTCGACGCCAACAAGGGCACCAAGAGCCTGCTCTCCGCGAAGGAGCGCCAGGAGCTGGTCGACAGCGTCGAGAAGGCCGGTATGAAGGGCTACGACACCCAGGTCTGGGTGAACGAGGACAACTACCCGGTCAAGATGGTCGTCGGCATGAAGTTCACGCAGGGCACGATGAACATGACGGCCCACTACTCCGACTACGGTGCCGCGGCCGACGTCCAGGCGCCGCCGGCGAGTGAGACCTTCGACTTCATGGAGATGCTCAAGGAGCTGGAGGGTCTGGGGGAGGACTCCGAGGCCGGTCTCTGAGCCCCCGTTCGGCCGATTTGCCTGACGTCGATCCCGTCGCGTACTCTTCCACAGAAGCCAAAGACCGCTGGTCGTTGCCGTGCGCTCGCAAGAGGGTGCGGTGGCCGAAGGATCCGCTGAACTGCGGACGACCCGCGCAGGTGACAGTGGAAGAGTTCCCGCGATTCGCCGCCTCGTGTGTGCGAAGAACCGGTTGAGCTACGCCCCGTGCGCCTGCGCCCGGGGCGTTTCGTTTTCCCCAGTCCTCCTTCGGGTCCGCGCGGTCCGAATCACCCGGAAGGAGGCCGAGGCTCTATGGCGAGGCCCGACAAGGCTGCCGCGGTTGCCGAGCTGACGGACAAGTTCCGTAGCTCCAACGCCGCCGTGCTGACCGAGTACCGCGGTCTCACCGTGGCGCAGCTCAAGACGCTGCGTCGTTCGCTCGGTGAGAACGCCCAGTACGCCGTGGTGAAGAACACGCTGACCAAGATTGCGGCCAACGAGGCCGGGATCACGCTGGACGACCAGCTCTTCGCTGGTCCGACGGCCGTCGCCTTCGTCACCGGTGACCCGGTGGAGTCGGCGAAGGGTCTTCGTGACTTCGCCAAGGAGAACCCGAATCTCGTCATCAAGGGCGGTGTCCTTGACGGCAAGGCGCTGTCCGCCGACGAGATCAAGAAGCTTGCGGACCTCGAGTCCCGCGAGGTTCTGCTCAGCAAGCTGGCCGGTGCCTTCAAGGCGAAGCAGTCCCAGGCTGCCTCCGTCTTCCAGGCGCTGCCCTCGAAGCTCGTCCGCACCGTCGACGCGCTTCGTGCCAAGCAGGCCGAGCAGGGCGGTGCCGAGTAATTCGGCTCGCTTTTTGACCCTCGCCGCGTGAGGTGAGGGTCGATGCGGGCCCGACGTACGCCCGCCTTACCCAGTACATCCGGCACCTGCCGATTTAGTGGAAGGACCGCCATCATGGCGAAGCTCACCCAGGACGAGCTGCTGGCCCAGTTCGAGGAGATGACCCTCATCGAGCTCTCCGAGTTCGTGAAGGCCTTCGAGGAGAAGTTCGACGTCACCGCCGCCGCTGCCGCGCCGGTCGTCATGGCCGGCGGTGCCGCCGGTGGCGCCGCCGCCGAGGCCGTCGAGGAGAAGGACGAGTTCGACGTCATCCTCACCGGCGCCGGTGACAAGAAGATCCAGGTCATCAAGGTCGTGCGCGAGCTCACCTCCCTGGGCCTCAAGGAGGCCAAGGACCTGGTCGACGGCACCCCGAAGCCGGTTCTCGAGAAGGTCAACAAGGAAGCCGCCGACAAGGCCAAGGAGGCCCTCGAGGGCGCCGGCGCCTCCGTCGAGGTCAAGTAAGACCTTTGCCGCGCAGGGTCCCGTAGGACCCCTGTAACGCTGTAGCACCGAAGAGCGATCATCCATCCGGGTGGTCGCTCTTCGGCGTTCCGGGGGGTGGCCCGGTGGTTGCCTTGAACCCTCGACGGCGAGGGGTATGGTGATCATCGTCGTGTCTTCGGGCGTCTCGGTTCGGGCAGTTCGGGCAAGGGGGCCTTGACGAACCGCACGCAGCGCGCAATTCTCAGGACGCGTCGTCACAAGGATCCGAATCCGAGGCATGGATCGACGACGAAGAGGGCAGTATCAACGTGCATTGAGGGCGAGCATGCCGAGGGCGTTGAGAACAACGAGGGTCGCGAAAAACCCGCACTGGACATCAGTGTGCCAAGTGGCTACACTGACCCTTTGCGCTGCCTGTTAGCTGCCCCCTGCCCGTCACCAGGGGTCTGCCCTCGCCTCAGCACCGACGTACAGATCATCTCTGACCTGGCCTTTTGGTCACGTCAGAAGGGGCCTGTCCCGGGGCGCGGTGGGGGACCGGTACGCGCGTAGTGAGTCCGAGCCCTCGGAAGGACCCCCTCTTGGCCGCCTCGCGCAACGCCTCGACCGCGAATACGAACAACGGCGCCAGCACCGCCCCGCTGCGCATCTCCTTTGCAAAGATCAAGGAGCCTCTCGAGGTTCCGAACCTGCTCGCGCTGCAGACCGAGAGCTTCGACTGGCTGCTCGGCAACACGGCCTGGCAGAGTCGGGTCGAGGAGGCTCTCGAGAACGGTCAGGACGTCCCCACCAAGTCCGGTCTGGAGGAGATCTTCGAGGAGATCTCCCCGATCGAGGACTTCAGCGGGTCGATGTCGCTGACCTTCCGTGACCACCGCTTCGAGCCGCCGAAGAACTCGATCGACGAGTGCAAGGAGCGCGACTTCACGTACGCGGCCCCGCTCTTCGTCACCGCCGAGTTCACCAACAACGAGACCGGCGAGATCAAGTCCCAGACGGTCTTCATGGGCGACTTCCCGCTCATGACGAACAAGGGCACCTTCGTCATCAACGGCACCGAGCGTGTCGTGGTGTCGCAGCTGGTCCGTTCGCCGGGTGTCTACTTCGACTCCAGCATCGACAAGACCTCCGACAAGGACATCTTCTCCGCCAAGATCATCCCGTCCCGGGGTGCCTGGCTGGAGATGGAGATCGACAAGCGCGACATGGTCGGTGTCCGTATCGACCGCAAGCGCAAGCAGTCCGTCACCGTCCTGCTCAAGGCGCTCGGCTGGACCACCGAGCAGATCCTCGAGGAGTTCGGCGAGTACGAGTCGATGCGCGCCACCCTGGAGAAGGACCACACCCAGGGCCAGGACGACGCGCTGCTCGACATCTACCGCAAGCTGCGCCCGGGCGAGCCCCCCACGCGTGAGGCCGCGCAGACGCTGCTCGAGAACCTCTACTTCAACCCCAAGCGCTACGACCTCGCCAAGGTCGGCCGCTACAAGGTCAACAAGAAGCTGGGTACGGACACCCCGCTGGACGCGGGCATCCTGACCGTCGAGGACATCATCGCGACGATCAAGTACCTGGTGAAGCTGCACGCCGGTGAGACCGAGACCGTCGGCGACAACGGCCAGCCGGTCGTCGTCGAGACCGACGACATCGACCACTTCGGCAACCGCCGCCTGCGCAGCGTCGGCGAGCTCATCCAGAACCAGGTCCGCACGGGTCTGGCGCGTATGGAGCGCGTCGTGCGTGAGCGCATGACCACGCAAGACGTCGAGGCGATCACGCCGCAGACCCTGATCAACATCCGGCCGGTCGTCGCCTCCATCAAGGAGTTCTTCGGCACCAGCCAGCTGTCCCAGTTCATGGACCAGAACAACCCGCTGTCCGGGCTGACGCACAAGCGTCGTCTGTCCGCGCTCGGCCCGGGTGGTCTCTCCCGTGAGCGGGCCGGCTTCGAGGTCCGTGACGTTCACCCGTCGCACTACGGCCGCATGTGCCCGATCGAGACCCCCGAAGGCCCGAACATCGGTCTGATCGGCTCGCTCGCCACCTACGGCCGGGTCAACGCGTTCGGTTTCGTCGAGACCCCGTACCGCAAGGTCATCGACGGCCAGGTCACCGACCAGGTGGACTACCTGACCGCCGACGAGGAGGACCGCTTCGTCATCGCGCAGGCCAACGCGCCGCTCACCGACGACCTGCGGTTCGCCGAGGCCCGTGTGCTGGTCCGCCGCAAGGGCGGCGAGGTCGACTACGTCGGCCCCGAGGACGTGGACTACATGGACGTCTCGCCGCGCCAGATGGTGTCGGTCGCGACCGCCATGATCCCCTTCCTGGAGCACGACGACGCCAACCGTGCCCTCATGGGCGCGAACATGATGCGCCAGGCCGTTCCGCTGATCCAGGCGGAGGCCCCGCTCGTCGGCACCGGCATGGAGTACCGCTCCGCCGTCGACGCCGGCGACGTCGTCAAGGCCGAGAAGGCCGGTGTGGTCCAGGAGGTCTCCGCGGACTACATCACCACCGCCAACGACGACGGCACGTACATCACGTACCGCCTGGCCAAGTTCGCCCGCTCCAACCAGGGCACCTCGGTCAACCAGAAGGTCATCGTCGCCGAGGGCGACCGGATCGTCGAGGGCCAGGTCCTCGCCGACGGCCCGGCCACCCAGCAGGGTGAGATGGCGCTCGGCAAGAACCTGCTCGTCGCGTTCATGCCGTGGGAGGGTCACAACTACGAGGACGCGATCATCCTGTCGCAGCGCCTCGTGCAGGACGACGTCCTCTCCTCGATCCACATCGAGGAGCACGAGGTCGACGCCCGTGACACCAAGCTCGGCCCCGAGGAGATCACCCGGGACATCCCGAACGTCTCCGAGGAGGTCCTCGCCGACCTCGACGAGCGCGGCATCATCCGTATCGGTGCCGAGGTCATCGCCGGTGACATCCTCGTCGGCAAGGTCACGCCCAAGGGTGAGACCGAGCTGACCCCCGAGGAGCGCCTGCTGCGCGCGATCTTCGGTGAGAAGGCCCGTGAGGTCCGTGACACCTCGCTGAAGGTGCCGCACGGCGAGACCGGCAAGGTCATCGGTGTGCGCGTCTTCGACCGCGAGGAGGGCGACGAGCTGCCGCCCGGCGTCAACCAGCTGGTGCGTGTGTATGTTGCGCAGAAGCGCAAGATCACCGACGGTGACAAGCTCGCCGGCCGTCACGGCAACAAGGGCGTCATCTCCAAGATCCTGCCGATCGAGGACATGCCGTTCCTGGAGGACGGCACCCCGGTCGACATCATCCTCAACCCGCTGGGTGTGCCGTCCCGAATGAACCCGGGACAGGTCCTGGAGATCCACCTCGGCTGGCTCGCCAGCCGCGGCTGGGACGTCTCCGGCCTGGCCGACGAGTGGGCCCAGCGCCTCCAGGCGATCGGCGCCGACAAGGTCGAGCCCGGCACCAACGTCGCGACCCCGGTCTTCGACGGCGCGCGCGAGGACGAGCTCGCGGGTCTGCTCCAGCACACCATCCCGAACCGCGACGGCGAGCGCATGGTGCTCCCGTCCGGCAAGGCGCGGCTGTTCGACGGCCGCAGCGGTGAGCCGTTCCCGGACCCGATCTCGGTCGGCTACATGTACATCCTCAAGCTGCACCACCTGGTCGACGACAAGCTGCACGCCCGGTCGACCGGTCCGTACTCCATGATCACCCAGCAGCCGCTGGGTGGTAAGGCCCAGTTCGGTGGCCAGCGGTTCGGCGAGATGGAGGTGTGGGCACTCGAGGCGTACGGCGC
Organism: Streptomyces sp. 15-116A; assembly: GCF_025290915.1. Taxonomy (GTDB): domain Bacteria; phylum Actinomycetota; class Actinomycetes; order Streptomycetales; family Streptomycetaceae; genus Streptomyces. The sequence continues at coordinate 15,421 of NZ_JAOCQE010000067.1, forward strand.
CGCCTACGCGCTCCAGGAGCTGCTGACCATCAAGTCCGACGACGTCACCGGCCGCGTGAAGGTCTACGAGGCCATCGTCAAGGGCGAGAACATCCCTGAGCCCGGCATCCCCGAGTCCTTCAAGGTGCTCATCAAGGAGATGCAGTCCCTGTGCCTGAACGTGGAGGTGCTGTCCAGCGACGGTATGTCCATCGAGATGCGTGACACCGACGAGGACGTCTTCCGCGCTGCGGAGGAGCTCGGCATCGACCTGTCCCGGCGCGAGCCGAGCAGCGTCGAAGAGGTCTGACGGGAGTCCGGCGGCCTCTCACGAAGAGGCCGCCGGCCCCAGGACCCCCGTATCAGACCCCAAGACTTACGACCCTGAGAGGGATTGACGCATAGTGCTCGACGTCAACTTCTTCGACGAGCTCCGGATCGGCCTGGCCACCGCTGACGACATCCGTCAGTGGAGCCACGGCGAGGTCAAGAAGCCCGAGACCATCAACTACCGCACCCTCAAGCCCGAAAAGGACGGACTCTTCTGCGAGAAGATCTTCGGTCCGACCCGGGACTGGGAGTGCTACTGCGGCAAGTACAAGCGCGTCCGCTTCAAGGGCATCATCTGCGAGCGCTGTGGCGTCGAGGTCACGCGCGCCAAGGTGCGCCGTGAGCGGATGGGCCACATCGAGCTGGCCGCTCCCGTCACGCACATCTGGTACTTCAAGGGTGTCCCCTCGCGCCTCGGCTACCTGCTGGACCTGGCGCCGAAGGACCTCGAGAAGGTCATCTACTTCGCGGCGTACATGATCACGTACGTCGACGAGGAGCGCCGTACGCGCGACCTGCCCTCGCTGGAGGCGCACGTCTCCGTCGAGCGCCAGCAGATCGAGAACCGCCGGGACGCCGACCTGGAGGCCCGCGCCAAGAAGCTCGAGTCGGACCTGGCCGAGCTGGAGGCCGAGGGCGCCAAGGCGGACGTGCGCCGCAAGGTGCGCGAGGGTGCCGAGCGCGAGATGAAGCAGCTGCGCGACCGTGCGCAGCGCGAGATCGACCGTCTCGACGAGGTGTGGAACCGGTTCAAGAACCTCAAGGTCCAGGACCTCGAGGGCGACGAGCTGCTCTACCGCGAGCTGCGTGACCGCTTCGGCACGTACTTCGACGGCTCGATGGGTGCCGCGGCGCTGCAGAAGCGCCTGGAGTCCTTCGACCTCGAGGAGGAGGCCGAGAAGCTTCGCGAGATCATCCGTACCGGCAAGGGCCAGAAGAAGACCCGTGCGCTGAAGCGGCTGAAGGTCGTGTCTGCCTTCCTGCAGACCTCCAACAGCCCCAAGGGCATGGTCCTCGACTGCGTGCCGGTCATCCCGCCGGACCTGCGTCCGATGGTGCAGCTGGACGGTGGCCGCTTCGCGACCTCCGACCTGAACGACCTGTACCGCCGTGTGATCAACCGGAACAACCGACTGAAGCGCCTTCTCGACCTCGGTGCGCCCGAGATCATCGTGAACAACGAGAAGCGCATGCTCCAGGAGGCCGTCGACGCCCTCTTCGACAACGGTCGTCGCGGCCGTCCGGTCACCGGTCCGGGCAACCGCCCGCTGAAGTCCCTCAGCGACATGCTGAAGGGTAAGCAGGGCCGCTTCCGTCAGAACCTGCTCGGTAAGCGTGTCGACTACTCGGCGCGTTCCGTGATCGTCGTCGGTCCGCAGCTGAAGCTGCACCAGTGCGGTCTGCCCAAGGCGATGGCGCTGGAGCTCTTCAAGCCGTTCGTGATGAAGCGCCTGGTCGACCTGAACCACGCGCAGAACATCAAGAGCGCCAAGCGGATGGTCGAGCGCGGCCGCACCGTGGTGTACGACGTCCTCGAAGAGGTCATCGCCGAGCACCCGGTGCTGCTGAACCGTGCGCCCACCCTGCACCGCCTCGGCATCCAGGCCTTCGAGCCGCAGCTGGTCGAGGGCAAGGCCATTCAGATCCACCCGCTCGTGTGCACCGCGTTCAACGCGGACTTCGACGGTGACCAGATGGCCGTGCACCTGCCGCTGTCCGCGGAGGCGCAGGCCGAGGCCCGCATCCTGATGCTGTCCTCGAACAACATCCTCAAGCCCGCCGACGGCCGCCCGGTGACGATGCCGACCCAGGACATGGTCCTCGGTCTGTTCTTCCTCACCACCGACGGCGAGATGCGCGACCTCAAGGGCGAGGGCCGTTCCTTCGCCTCGGTCGCCGAGGCGATCATGGCCTTCGACGCGGGCGAGCTGTCGCTCCAGTCGAAGATCGACGTCCGCTTCCCGGTCGGCACCATCCCGCCGCGCGGCTGGACCCCGCCGGCGCGCGAGGAGGGCGAGCCCGAGTGGCAGCAGGGTGACAGCTTCCGGCTGAACACCACGCTGGGCCGTGCGCTCTTCAACGAGCTGCTGCCCGAGGACTACCCGTTCGTCGACTACGAGGTCGGCAAGAAGCAGCTCTCCGAGATCGTCAACGACCTCGCCGAGCGCTACCCGAAGGTCATCGTGGCGGCGACGCTCGACAACCTGAAGGCGGCCGGCTTCTACTGGGCGACCCGTTCCGGCGTCACCGTCGCCATCTCCGACGTCGTCGTCCCCGAGGCGAAGAAGGAGATCGTCGCCAAGTGGGAGGCGGCGGACGAGAAGGTCCAGAAGCAGTACGAGCGCGGTCTGATCACCAAGGACGAGCGCACGCAGGAGCTCATCCAGATCTGGACCCAGGCGACCAACGAGGTTGCCGAGGCGATGAACGACAACTTCCCGAAGACCAACCCGATCTTCATGATGGTGAACTCGGGTGCGCGAGGCAACATGATGCAGATGCGTCAGATCGCCGGTATGCGTGGTCTGGTGTCGAACGCCAAGAACGAGACGATCCCGCGGCCTATCAAGGCGTCGTTCCGTGAGGGTCTGTCCGTGCTGGAGTACTTCATCTCCACGCACGGTGCCCGTAAGGGTCTGGCGGACACCGCTCTGCGTACCGCCGACTCGGGTTACCTCACCCGTCGTCTGGTCGACGTCTCCCAGGACGTCATCATCCGCGAGGAGGACTGCGGCACCGAGCGCGGCCTCAAGCTGGAGATCGCCGAGCGTGGTGCCGACGGTGTGCTGCGCAAGGCGGAGAACGTCGAGACCTCCGTGTACGCGCGCTGCCTCGCGGAGGACATCGTGGTCGACGGTCAGGTGCTGGCCCCGGCCGGTACCGACCTGGGCGACGTGCTCATCGAGGAGCTCGTCTCCCGCGGCGTGCAGACGGTCAAGACCCGCTCGGTCCTGACCTGCGAGTCCGCCGTCGGCACCTGCGCGATGTGCTACGGCCGTTCGCTCGCCACCGGCAAGCTGGTCGACATCGGTGAGGCGGTCGGCATCATCGCCGCCCAGTCCATCGGTGAGCCCGGTACCCAGCTGACGATGCGTACCTTCCACACCGGTGGTGTGGCCGGTGACGACATCACCCAGGGTCTGCCGCGTGTCGTCGAGCTCTTCGAGGCCCGTACCCCGAAGGGTGTGGCTCCCATCTCCGAGGCGAGCGGCCGCGTTCGCATCGAGGAGACGGAGAAGACCAAGAAGATCGTCATCACCCCGGACGACGGCAGCGACGAGACGGCGTACCCGATCTCGAAGCGTGCCCGTCTCCTGGTCAGCGAGGGCGAGCACGTCGAGGTGGGCCAGAAGCTCACCGTGGGTGCCACCAACCCGCACGACGTGCTGCGCATCCTGGGTCAGCGTGCCGTCCAGGTCCACCTGGTCGGCGAGGTCCAGAAGGTCTACAACTCGCAGGGTGTGTCGATCCACGACAAGCACATCGAGATCATCATCCGGCAGATGCTGCGCCGCGTGACGATCATCGAGTCCGGCGACGCCGAGCTGCTGCCCGGCGAGCTGGTCGAGCGCTCGAAGTTCGAGCACGAGAACCGTCGTGTGGTCCAGGAGGGCGGTCACCCGGCCTCCGGTCGTCCGCAGCTCATGGGTATCACCAAGGCCTCGCTGGCCACGGAGTCCTGGCTGTCGGCGGCGTCCTTCCAGGAGACGACGCGAGTCCTCACGGACGCGGCGATCAACGCCAAGTCCGACTCGCTGATCGGCCTCAAGGAGAACGTCATCATCGGTAAGCTCATCCCGGCCGGTACGGGTCTGTCCCGCTACCGCAACATCCGGGTCGAGCCGACCGAGGAGGCCAAGGCCGCGATGTACTCGGCCGTCGGCTACGACGACATCGACTACTCGCCGTTCGGCACGGGCTCCGGCCAGGCCGTCCCGCTGGAGGACTACGACTACGGTCCGTACAACCAGTAAGCGAGTCGCCTGATCGCGAGGGCGGTCATCCCGTTTCGTACGGGGTGGCCGCCCTTCGGCGTGGGCGGGCAGAGACCGGTACAGGGACGTGACGCGGGAACCGATGCCTGGCCAGTCGCGTTGGAGGATGATAGGAGCCATCATCCGGCTTCCGGCGGGGGAGGTGTTCCGTGTCGTACCCGACACCGTGGCAGGGGCAGCAGCCGCCCTGGCAGGGGCAGAACAGCGGCGCGATGCTGGCCTCGCACGCAGACCGTGAGCGGGCCGTGGACGTGCTGCGGGCCGGCTTCGGCGAGGGCCGGCTGCAGCAGGAGGAGTTCGAGAAGCGGGTCGCGCGGGCCTACCAGGCGCGCACGGTGGGGGAGCTGGCGCTGCTGGTGGCCGATCTGCCACAGGGCCCCATGATGACGCAGCCCGCGGCCTTCCAGCCCCTTCCGCGCACGTTCCTGCCGTCCCCGGCGCCGCCCACGAACGGCAAGGCGGTCGGGTCCATGATCTGCGGCGTGCTGACCACCATGACCTTCGGGATCACCGGCATCCCGGCGGTGGTTCTGGGGCACACCGCCCGTGCAGAGATACGTCGTACGGGCGAGGGTGGCGAAGGCTTCGCACTGGCAGGACTGATCCTGGGCTGGCTGTCCGTGGCGGGCTGGGCGGCCTTCCTGCTGCTGATGATCGTGGCGGCCGCGGCGTCCACCTGACGACGGGGCCGGCCTGGGCGTGAAGATCATCCGGTGCGCATGGGGTTGACAGACGCCGTATGGCGATGTGGGCGGCGCCCATTTGTTTTGACCGCAGCGAATGCGATAGGTACGCTCAGACCTTGTGCCTGGGGTGTGCCCTGGCCTTCGTGCGTGCCATCAAAACCGCACCGGAGGCCGATGAACGGCCACCGCAATCTGCGCTTCTTTCTGCCTTGCGGCGGAGGTCCGCACGATTCGACACACCCGACCGCGTGGGTCGGCGACGTTCCAGGTTAGCTGTACCCATCGGCACACAGAAACCGGAGAAGTAGTGCCTACGATCCAGCAGCTGGTCCGCAAGGGCCGGCAGGACAAGGTCGAGAAGAACAAGACGCCCGCACTCGAGGGTTCGCCCCAGCGTCGCGGCGTCTGCACGCGTGTGTTCACGACCACCCCGAAGAAGCCGAACTCGGCCCTCCGCAAGGTCGCGCGTGTGCGTCTGACCAGCGGCATCGAGGTCACCGCTTACATTCCGGGTGAGGGACACAACCTGCAGGAGCACTCCATCGTGCTCGTGCGCGGCGGCCGTGTGAAGGACCTGCCGGGTGTTCGCTACAAGATCATCCGCGGTTCGCTCGACACCCAGGGTGTCAAGAACCGCAAGCAGGCTCGCAGCCGTTACGGCGCCAAGAAGGAGAAGTAAGAATGCCTCGTAAGGGCCCCGCCCCGAAGCGTCCGGTCATCATCGACCCGGTCTACGGCTCCCCTCTGGTGACCTCCCTGATCAACAAGGTGCTGCTGAACGGCAAGCGCTCCACCGCCGAGCGCATCGTCTACGGCGCCATGGAGGGCCTGCGCGAGAAGACCGGCAACGACCCGGTCATCACGCTGAAGCGCGCTCTCGAGAACATCAAGCCGACCCTCGAGGTCAAGTCCCGCCGTGTCGGTGGTGCCACCTACCAGGTCCCGGTCGAGGTCAAGCCCGGCCGTGCCAACACGCTGGCGCTGCGCTGGCTGGTCGGTTACTCCCGCGCCCGTCGCGAGAAGACCATGACCGAGCGTCTGCTCAACGAGCTCCTCGACGCCAGCAACGGCCTCGGTGCCGCTGTGAAGAAGCGCGAGGACACGCACAAGATGGCCGAGTCCAACAAGGCCTTCGCGCACTACCGCTGGTAGTCGCAGTCCACATCGAGACCGAGAGAAGACTGAAGCCTTATGGCTACCACTTCGCTTGACCTGGCCAGGGTCCGCAACATCGGGATCATGGCCCACATCGACGCGGGCAAGACGACCACCACCGAGCGGATCCTGTTCTACACCGGCGTTTCGTACAAGATCGGTGAGGTCCACGACGGCGCTGCCACCATGGACTGGATGGAGCAGGAGCAGGAGCGTGGCATCACGATCACCTCTGCTGCCACCACCTGCCACTGGCCGCTGGAAGACGTCGACCACACCATCAACATCATCGACACGCCGGGCCACGTCGACTTCACCGTCGAGGTGGAGCGTTCCCTGCGCGTGCTCGACGGTGCCGTGACGGTGTTCGACGGCGTCGCCGGCGTTGAGCCCCAGTCCGAGACCGTGTGGCGTCAGGCGGACCGCTACGGCGTTCCGCGTATCTGCTTCGTCAACAAGCTCGACCGCACCGGCGCCGAGTTCCACCGCTGCGTCGACATGATCAGCGACCGCCTGGGTGCGCAGCCGCTCGTCATGCAGCTGCCGATCGGTGCCGAGGCCGACTTCAAGGGCGTCGTGGACCTGGTCCGCATGAAGGCGCTCGTGTGGTCCGCCGAGGCCGCCAAGGGCGAGATGTACGACGTCGTCGACATCCCGGCCACGCACACCGAGGCCGCCGAGGAGTGGCGCGGCAAGCTGCTCGAGGCCGTCGCGGAGAACGACGAGGAGCTGATGGAGCTGTACCTCGAGGGCCAGGAGCCCTCCGAGGAGCAGCTGTACGCGGCGATCCGCCGTATCACCATCGCCTCCGGCAAGGGCGGCGGCACCACCGTCACCCCCGTGTTCTGCGGCACCGCCTTCAAGAACAAGGGCGTGCAGCCCCTGCTCGACGCGGTCGTGCGCTACCTCCCCTCCCCGCTCGACGTGGAGGCCATCGAGGGCCACGACCCGAAGGACGCGGAGACGGTCGTGCGGCGCAAGCCGTCCGACGACGAGCCGCTCGCGGCGCTGGCGTTCAAGATCATGAGCGACCCGCACCTCGGCAAGCTCACCTTCGTCCGCGTGTACTCCGGCCGTCTGGAGTCCGGCACCCAGGTGCTGAACTCCGTGAAGGGCAAGAAGGAGCGCATCGGCAAGATCTACCGCATGCACGCCAACAAGCGTGAGGAGATCGAGTCGGTGGGCGCCGGCGACATCGTCGCCGTCATGGGCCTGAAGCAGACCACCACCGGTGAGACGCTGTCCGACGACAAGCAGCCGGTGATCCTGGAGTCCATGGACTTCCCGGCCCCGGTCATCCAGGTCGCCATCGAGCCCAAGTCGAAGGGCGACCAGGAGAAGCTCGGCGTCGCGATCCAGCGCCTGGCCGAGGAGGACCCGTCCTTCCAGGTCCACTCGGACGAGGAGACCGGCCAGACCATCATCGGCGGTATGGGCGAGCTGCACCTCGAGGTGCTGGTCGACCGCATGCGCCGTGAGTTCAAGGTCGAGGCCAACGTCGGCAAGCCGCAGGTCGCGTACCGCGAGACCATCCGCAAGTCGGTCGAGAAGGTCGAGTACACCCACAAGAAGCAGACGGGTGGTACCGGCCAGTTCGCGCGCGTCATCATCGCGATCGAGCCGATCGAGGGCGGCGACGCCTCCTACGAGTTCGTCAACAAGGTGACCGGTGGCCGCGTGCCGAAGGAGTACATCCCTTCGGTCGACGCCGGTGCGCAGGAGGCCATGCAGTTCGGCATCCTCGCCGGTTACGAGATGACGGGCGTCCGCGTGACGCTGCTCGACGGTGCCTACCACGAGGTGGACTCCTCCGAGCTCGCGTTCAAGATCGCCGGTTCGCAGGCCTTCAAGGAGGCCGCGCGCAAGGCTTCGCCCGTGCTCCTGGAGCCGATGATGGCCGTCGAGGTCACCACGCCCGAGGACTACATGGGTGACGTCATCGGCGACATCAACTCCCGCCGTGGCCAGATCCAGGCCATGGAGGAGCGGGCCGGTGCCCGCGTCGTGAAGGGCCTCGTGCCCCTGTCGGAGATGTTCGGCTACGTCGGAGACCTCCGCAGCAAGACGTCGGGTCGCGCAAGCTACTCGATGCAGTTCGACTCCTACGCCGAGGTTCCGCGGAACGTCGCCGAGGAGATCATCGCGAAGGCCAAGGGCGAGTAACGGACCCCGTCCGCACGCCGTAGGCTTGACCCCGGAGCCTGCAAGGGGCATTCCGCCACCAACCCGGCGGAATGCCCCGGGCCCGGGTTTCCCAGCAAAGATCACCTGGCGCCGATGAGTAAGGCGTACAGAACCACTCCACAGGAGGACCCCAGTGGCGAAGGCGAAGTTCGAGCGGACTAAGCCGCACGTCAACATCGGCACCATCGGTCACATCGACCACGGTAAGACGACCCTCACGGCCGCCATTACCAAGGTGCTGCACGACAAGTACCCGGACCTGAACGAGGCTTCGGCCTTCGACCAGATCGACAAGGCTCCCGAGGAGCGCCAGCGCGGTATCACCATCTCCATCGCGCACGTCGAGTACCAGACGGAGGCGCGTCACTACGCCCACGTCGACTGCCCGGGTCACGCGGACTACATCAAGAACATGATCACCGGTGCCGCTCAGATGGACGGCGCCATCCTCGTGGTCGCCGCCACCGACGGCCCGATGCCGCAGACCAAGGAGCACGTGCTCCTGGCCCGCCAGGTCGGTGTTCCGTACATCGTGGTCGCCCTGAACAAGGCCGACATGGTGGACGACGAGGAGATCCTGGAGCTCGTCGAGCTCGAGGTGCGTGAGCTCCTCTCCGAGTACGAGTTCCCGGGCGACGACGTTCCCGTCGTCAAGGTCTCGGCGCTCAAGGCCCTCGAGGGCGACAAGGAGTGGGGCCAGTCGGTCCTGGACCTCATGGACGCCGTCGACACCGCGATCCCGGAGCCGGAGCGCGACGTCGACAAGCCGTTCCTGATGCCGATCGAGGACGTCTTCACCATCACCGGTCGCGGTACGGTCGTCACCGGCCGTATCGAGCGTGGTGTCCTCAAGGTCAACGAGACCGTCGACATCATCGGCATCAAGCCGGAGAAGACCACCACCACGGTCACCGGCATCGAGATGTTCCGCAAGCTGCTCGACGAGGGCCAGGCCGGTGAGAACGTCGGTCTGCTCCTCCGCGGCATCAAGCGCGAGGACGTCGAGCGCGGCCAGGTCATCATCAAGCCGGGCTCGGTCACCCCGCACACCGAGTTCGAGGCCCAGGCCTACATCCTGTCGAAGGACGAGGGTGGCCGTCACACCCCGTTCTTCAACAACTACCGCCCGCAGTTCTACTTCCGTACGACGGACGTGACCGGCGTCGTGACCCTCCCCGAGGGCACCGAGATGGTCATGCCGGGTGACAACACCGAGATGAAGGTGGAGCTCATCCAGCCCGTCGCCATGGAGGAGGGCCTGAAGTTCGCCATCCGTGAGGGTGGCCGGACCGTGGGCGCCGGCCAGGTCACCAAGATCACCAAGTGAGCTTGCTGATCTGACCTGGTAGCTCCTGCTGCGAGCACCTGAGAGGGCCCGCACGACTTCGGTCGTGCGGGCCCTTTCGCGTGTCCGCTGTTCAGGCGTGCTTGTTCAGGCGCGCTGCCAGAGCGCCGGGACGTTCGGGGGTTCCCAGCCCGGCTGGGCCTGGTGGCCCTGGAGGCAGCGGTACGTGGCGCCGCCGTAGGTCACCGTGTCGCCGGGCTGGTAGACCGTGCCGGCCGCCCAGGTGCCGCCGCCCGGGGGCGGGGGCTCCTCGCCGCCGCCGGTGGTCTTCAGCGTCAGGCCGTAGTTCTGCAGCAGCGGATTGATCGGCTGATGGTACGTCGTGCCGCCGCTGCTGCAGTTGCCCGAGCCGCCCGAGGTGACGCCCTGCGCCTGGCTGCCGGAGATGTACGCGCCGCCCGAGTCGCCGGGCTCGGCGCACACCGAGGTGCGGGTGACGCCGGTGATGGTGCCCTCGGGGTAGGTCACGCTGGTGTTGTGCTGCTGGATCGTGCCGCAGTGCCAGCCGGTGGTGGAGCCGGAGCGGCACACCGACGCGCCGACCGTGGCCTGTGTGGAGCCCGTGACCTGCACGTTCTGGCCGCCCGCGCCCTTGACGTACGGCGTCGCCGTCCAGTTGGCGTTCGTGGCCACCCACGCCATGTCGCGGCCGGGGAAGACCGAGCCCTGGAAGGTGCCCTGGGCGACCTGGTTGTAGCCGCTGGTGGTGGTGCCGGCCCGGCCGCAGTGACCGGCGGTGGCGAAGCCCTGCTGCGTGCCGCGGGTGACCGGGAAGCCGACCGAGCACCGGCCGCCGCCGCCCATGTAGTACGCGTCGCCGCCGCGCAGGTCGTACAGCGCACGGGGCTGCTCGGCGGACTTCTCGACGCGGGTGAGGGAGCGGTCGACCCCGGCCGCGGCCAGCAGGGCATGCCCCGCGGAGGCCCGTACCGCCTGGACGACCAGCTTGTTGGCGCGGACGTCGACGTACCAGACGGGCACGGCCGTGCTGCCCTTGCGGTGTGCCACCCGGTCCAGGCGGGCCTTGGCCGCGTCCAGCTCGGCGAGGGAGTGGGGGACGACGGCGGCCCGCGCGCCCTGCGCCTCGATGGTGCGGACGTCGTCGGCGTCGGTCGTCGCCACGGTCAGCGTGCCGGACTCGGGGCCGCGCACCCAGGCGCCGGCGAAGTCCGCGCCGAGCGCGAGGCGCAGACGGCCCG
>NZ_JAOCQE010000068.1 GCF_025290915.1 Streptomyces sp. 15-116A
CGAGCCGCTCGCCCGTGCGGCTCTCGACGCCCGCGGCGATCGTGTCGGCCGTCAGGACCAGGCCCGTCGCACCTGTGCAGGAGACGACGACGTCGGCACGTGTCAGCTCCGAGGCGACCGAACCCATCGGCACCGCGCGGGCCCGTACGTCCGTGTCGTCGCCCTGCGTGAGGATCTCCGCGAGCCGCTCGGCGCGGTCCTGCGTGCGGTTGGCGATCACGATCTCGGCGACCCCGGCCCGCGCGAGCGTGGCCGCGGCCAGCGAGGACATCGAACCGGCGCCGATGACCAGGGCCTTCTTCTGCCGCGCCCAGGACTCGACCGGCGCACCGAGCGCCAGCTGCTCCAGGCCGAAGGTGACCAGGGACTGCCCGGCGCGGTCGATGCCGGTCTCGGAGTGGGCGCGCTTGCCGACCCTGAGGGCCTGCTGGAACAGGTCGTTCAGCAGCCGGCCCGCGGTGTGCAGCTCCTGCGCGCGGGCGAGGGAGTCCTTGATCTGGCCGAGGATCTGGCCCTCGCCGACGACCATGGAGTCCAGCCCGCACGCCACCGAGAACAGGTGGTGGACGGCCCGGTCCTCGTAGTGCACATAGAGATAAGGGGTGAGCTCCTCCAGGCCGACGCCGCTGTGCTGGGCGAGCAGCGTGGACAGCTCGGCGACACCGGCGTGGAACTTGTCCACGTCGGCGTACAGCTCGATGCGGTTGCAGGTGGCGAGTACCGCGGCCTCGGTGGCCGGTTCGGCGGCGACCGTGTCCTGAAGCAGCTTGACCTGCGCGTCCGCGCTCAGCGAGGCCCGCTCCAGCACGCTGACCGGGGCGCTGCGGTGGCTCAGTCCGACGACGAGGAGACTCATGCCGGCATCACGGCGGGTACGTCCCCGTCGGGCCCCTGGTCGGTGGCGGAGGGCTGCTTGGAGGCGGCGGGGGCGGGAACCCCGGCGGCGGTCTCGGCGGCGGCCTCCTCGCCGGCCTTGCGCTGCTCGTGGAAGGCGAGGATCTGCAGCTCGATGGAGAGGTCGACCTTGCGCACGTCGACGCCGTCCGGGACGGACAGCACGGTCGGCGCGAAGTTCAGGATGGAGGTGACCCCGGCGGCCACGAGCCGGTCGCAGACCTGCTGGGCGGCGCCGGCGGGGGTGGCGATCACACCGATCGACACGCCGTTGTCACGGATGATCGCCTCGAGCTCGTCGGTGTGCTGCACCGGGATCCCGGCGACGGGCTTTCCGGCCATCGTGGGATCTGCGTCGATCAGCGCGGCCACGCGGAAACCACGGGAGGCGAAGCCGCCGTAGTTGGCGAGGGCGGCGCCGAGGTTACCGATTCCTACGATCACAACCGGCCAGTCCTGGGTCAGGCCGAGTTCGCGGGAGATCTGGTACACGAGATACTCGACGTCGTAGCCGACGCCCCTGGTGCCGTACGAGCCCAGGTAGGAGAAGTCCTTGCGCAGCTTCGCGGAGTTGACGCCCGCGGCGGCCGCCAGCTCCTCCGAGGAGACCGTGGGCACCGAGCGCTCCGAGAGCGCGGTCAGGGCGCGGAGGTACAGCGGAAGCCGGGCGACGGTGGCCTCGGGAATCCCTCGGCTACGGGTCGCCGGTCGGTGAGTTCGGCCAGTTGCCACGGTGCTCCTGCGGGTAGAGCGGGGCTTCAGGCGGTCGAACGTCCCCGGACCGCCCCGTCGACAGCAGGCTATGTCTTTGTGAACGCGTGCACAAAGATGGTGTCCGATTTGCCCGGCCAACGTGACCCGAGTCACGCGGGTCCGGGGCGCTCGCGGGGAACCGGCGCCAGGTGCGCACCGTTCCTTTTCTTCTGGGGGCAAAACCGCACACTCTCCTCTGTGAATCCCGCCCCCGAGACCAAGCTGCCATCGATCCTAAGCGACATTCCGGCCAGTTTGTACTGGCTGGTCAGTTGCGGTCGGTCAGTCCGCCAGGGCTTTGCGCAGGCGGGCTTCGTTCACACGCCAGAAGGTGTGCTGCTTCCCGTCGACGAGGACGACGGGGATCTGCTCCCAGTACGCGTCGTGCAGAGCCGGGTCCTGGGTGATGTCCTTCTGCTCCCAGCGCACACCCAGATCGCCGCAGACCTTCTCGACGACGACCTGCGCGTCGTCGCAGAGATGACAGCCGGGTTTGCGGATGAGGGTGACGACGTGATCCCGCGGTTGCCTGCGTCCGAAGAGAGGGCTCATGTCGGCCATTGTCCCGCGCCCGCTTTAACGACTCGGACGCGTAGAGTTCACGACGTTCAAACCTCTCGACTCCGGAAACACCGAACTGACTGGCTATGCTCACGGACATGGCCGCTCTCGGATGGCTCACTCCCCGTAGGCGCTCCGCCACGGCGCGGAGCGTGTTGGCAGGCGAGGCCTCGGCGGAGGCAGCACGCAAGTCCACCACGGATGTCCTCGACCGTGAAGTTCCCGAACGCGAACCGGAGTTCCCGGTGCATGGCGACGAACGGGCCGCGGCGTTCTTCGACCTGGACAACACGGTGATGCAGGGCGCGGCGCTGTTCCACTTCGGGCGGGGGCTGTACAAGCGGAAGTTCTTCGAGACGCGCGAGCTGGCGCGGTTCGCCTGGCAGCAGGCGTGGTTCCGGCTGGCCGGGGTCGAGGATCCCGAGCACATGCAGGAGGCGCGGGACTCGGCACTGTCCATCGTGCAGGGACACCGGGTCGCCGAACTGCAGTCCATCGGCGAGGAGATCTACGACGAGTACATGGCCGAGCGGATCTGGCCGGGCACCCGGGCGCTGGCCCAGGCCCACCTGGACGCCGGTCAGAAGGTGTGGCTGGTCACGGCCGCGCCGGTGGAGATCGCCCAGGTCATCGCGCGGCGGCTGGGACTGACCGGGGCGCTGGGCACGGTCGCGGAGTCCATCGACGGCGTGTACACGGGCAAGCTGGTGGGTGAGCCGTTGCACGGGCCGGCGAAGGCGGAGGCGGTGCGTGCGCTGGCCGCGGCGGAGGGCCTGGATCTCTCGCGGTGCGCGGCGTACAGCGACTCGCACAATGACATCCCCATGTTGTCGCTGGTCGGGCATCCGTATGCGATCAACCCCGACAGCAAGCTGCGCAAGCATGCGCGGGCGATGGACTGGCGGCTGCGGGACTACCGGACGGGGCGGAAGGCGGCGAAGGTCGGGATTCCGGCGGCGGCGGGGGTCGGGGCGGTTGCCGGTGGCACGGCGGCGGCGATTGCGTTGCACAGGCGGCGACGCTGACGCCTGCGGCGCTGGCGCCGTAAGTGCAGTCTGGTCTGCCGGGTGCGGCGCCGTGGGGGCTGGTCGCGCAGTTCCCCGCGCCCCTATGACTGCGCCCCTGCGGGGCGCGTCATTTCTTCGGTGGAGGCCAGGGGGACCGTGTGGCCGAAGCGGAGGAGGTTGGTGGGGTCGTAGTGGGACTTGGCCTGGCGTAGGCGGGTGTAGGTTTCCGGGGTCCAGGCGCGGGCGCGGTCGGATGCGTCGCCCGGGGTGCCGTGGATGTTGACCATGGTGCGGCCCGTGCCGTACGGGGACATCGCGGTGTGCAGGGCGGTCGTCGCGCGTTCCACGGACTCGGCGTCCGGCGGTGCGGCCAGGACCGCGACGGCTTCCAGCAGGTACTCCGCGTCACGGGCGCAGATCGCGTCCTCCGTGGCGGCGGGCCGGGACAGCGCCCCGCCCATGTGACGGAGCTGCGCCGCGAGGAGGGGGCAGTCCCGGACGCCGGGGCCCACCTGGCCCAGGAAGGCCCGCATCGCCTCCGGTGGGAGCGCGCGCAGCAAGGAGCACGACTCCCGGGCGGGCAGCGGATCCTGCGGCTCCATCGAGATGCGGTCCACGTCCGTGTACGGCATCACCTCCACCAGGTCGACCGCCACGGGCGCCGCCGCGCGCAGCGGCTCCAGCAGCCGCTCGCCCTCCGCCGGATCGCCGGTCCACGCCAGCGCCACCCGCGCCCAGAAGCCGCCCCGCAGCGGTTCCGGCAGCTGCGGGATCGGCGGCAGGCGCAGCATGCCGCACGCGCTGCACATCTCCTCCGGCACCGAAAGCGTCCACGCGGCCCACGCACTCAGCAGCGGCTCGGCGTGCTCGGCGTGGCAGTACAGCCCGCCGCCGAGCAGCGCCCGCAGCGGGATCAGCTCCGTGACCAGCGAGGTCACCACGCCCACATTGCCCTTGCCGCCGCGCAGCGCCCAGAACAGCTCCGTCTCGTGCTCGGCGTCGGCCTCGTGGAGCGTGCCGTCGGGGGTGACGACCTGGAAGGAACGGACCAGGTCGGCGGCATAGCCGTAGGTCCGGCCGAGCAGCGGCAGACCGCCGCCCACGACGTAGCCGACCGCGCCGGCGTCCGTGGACGTGCCGGTGAGGGGCGCGAGCCCGTGCGGTGCGGCGGCGTCGACGACGTGCCGCCACTTCGCGCCGGCGGCGATCGTCGCGGTGCGCCGGCGCGGGTCGACGGCCACGTCGGTCATGCGGGCGGTGCTGATCAGCAGGCCGTGCTCGATGGGGAAGTTGGCGCCGTGCCCGGTGGCCTGGACGGCGACCGGGGTGCCGGTGGCCGACGCCCAGCGCAGCGCCGTCACCACGTCGTCCACGCCCGTCGCCCCGACGATCACGTCCGGGGTGTGCAGCGCGGCCAGATTGAAACCGGCGGCCTCCTCGGCGTAGCCGTCGTCGCCGGGACGCAGGACGGGGCCGCGGATCTCCGAGAGAGCGAACAGGTCGGGCAGGTGCTCGGTGGTGGTCATCTCGTCCTCCGTGACGTCCGTACGGAGATACGGAGGGACGACGGCGGACTGTGGGCCAGACGTCGCGGTACGGCGCGAGGCGAGCGGCCGTCGGGGTCCGTCCAGGGCGGAGCCGGGCGTTGGACTCCTCTCACCAGCATGGGCCCTTGATTCGTGGGGCGCATGCGGGGCCGTGCGCCCCTTCCCGTTGAGCACCGAGTCACGCCGCGTGCGGTGTTCCGCGCCGACTCGGCGTCGGCAAAGGTGGTCCTCGGGCGGGCGTAGCGTAGGCGGTATGACGACGTACGGATCCTTTCCCGGCACGCGGCCGCGGCGTCTGCGGACCAGCCCCGCGATGCGTCGGATGGTCGCCGAGACCAGGCTGCACCCCGCCGACCTCATCCTCCCCGCCTTCGTCCGCGAGGGCGTGAGCGAGCCGGTGCCGATCGGCTCCATGCCCGGGGTGGTGCAGCACACCCGGGACAGCCTGAAGAAGGCCGCGGCGGAGGCCGTGGCGGCCGGGGTCTCCGGGATCATGCTGTTCGGTGTGCCGGAGGAGTCGAAGAAGGACGCGGTCGGCACCCCGGGCACCGACCCGGACGGGATCCTCCAGGTCGCCCTGCGGGACGTGCGCGCCGAGGTCGGCGACGAGCTGCTGGTGATGTCCGACCTGTGCCTCGACGAGACGACCGATCACGGGCACTGCGGCGTGCTCGACGAGCAGGGGCGCGTCGACAACGACGCCACCCTCGAGCGGTACGCCGAGATGGCGCAGGTGCAGGCCGACGCGGGCGCCCATGTCGTGGGCCCCAGCGGCATGATGGACGGCCAGATCGGCGTGATCCGCGACGCGCTGGACCAGATCGGCCGCGAGGACGTGGCGATCCTCGCCTACACCGCGAAGTACGCCTCCGCCTTCTTCGGCCCCTTCCGCGACGCCGTCGGCTCCTCCCTCCAGGGCGACCGCAAGACCTACCAGCAGGACCCGGCGAACGTCCGCGAGTCCCTGCGCGAGCTGGCGCTCGACCTCGAAGAGGGCGCCGACATGGTGATGGTCAAGCCGGCCGGCCCCTACCTCGACATCCTCGCCCGCGTCGCGGACACCGTGGACGTGCCGGTCGCGGCGTACCAGGTCTCCGGCGAGTACGCGATGATCGAGGCCGCCGCGGAGAAGGGCTGGATCGACCGCGACCGGGCGATCCTCGAAGCCCTGACCGGCATCAAGCGCGCGGGCGCCCGCACCATCCTCACCTACTGGGCCGTCGAGGCGGCCCGCGCCCTGCGCTGACTCCGTACGGCCGCCGGGCTCCGGGACCGTCCCCCGCCGGGACGGGTCCGGAAACCCGGCGTGGGCTTCGGACCACGACACCCCCTAGCGCAGGGCGTCCTCCATCGACTGCTGCCAGTACGTCACCGCCAGGCTGCTGTCGTAGTACACGCCCTTCGCCGGCAGGGACGGGATCGCGGAGGGGCCGCCGCTGCTGTTCGGCGTGCGGCCCTGGAAGCCGACGGTGAGCTGATGGCCGGTGGTGCCGCCGTTCCCGCTGCCGTCTGCGGCCGACAGGAGCACACCGGCGTACGCGGACTCGCCCGGGTCGATACCGACGACGGCCTGCGGCTTCGTCGCCTCGATCGGCTGCGGCACCCACTGCATCTCGTCGAAGCGGAGCACCGGGAAGTAGGTGAGGTCGCAGGGTTTCGAGCCGGTGTTCTTCACCGTGATCAGCATGTGGTTGAGGGGGCGGGGCACCGGCTGGGCGGTGACGGTGGTGTTGGAGCCGTTGCAGGCGACGCGGGTCTGCGGAGCGTCACCGCCGGACTCGTTCGTGCCACCGGCGGCCTCGTCCTTGTCGTCGCCCTTGCCCTTGTCCCTGTTTCCGGCGTCCGTGCCGCCGCTGCCGCCGCCGTCGTTTCCGCCGGCCTGGGAGGGGGCGTTCGAGGTGTCCTTGGAGGTGTCCGCGGTCGCCGTCGCGCTCGGGGTGGCGGCGCCCTCGTCCTCGGTGCCCGTGCCGTCCTGGCAGGCGGTGAGGGCGAGGGCGGCGAGGGTGGCTCCGGTGGCCGCGAGCAGACGGATGCGGGAGGTACGCATGGCGAATTCCTTTTCGTGAGTACGGGTTTCGGCATGGCCGCTCGACCGGGGACCGGGAGCGGCGTGCTTGGATGACCAGAGCGTGTCCGGTGATCCGTCCCGGCTGCCAGGTCTGGCGGGGGATTTGGGACGCTGGAACACTGGCACCGCTGTGACCTGGGGAAACGACCGTTCCCTGGAATGGCGGTATGGGACACGGGGGTGGGAGGAACGGTGTCGGAGGGTACGGCCGCGGCGGAGTTCGCCGGGCAGTTGAGGGCGCTGAAAGAGCGGTCCGGGCTGAGCTACGGGGTGCTCGCCAAACGGCTCCACATGAGTACGTCGACCCTGCACCGGTACTGCAACGGGGACGCGGTGCCGGCCGAGTACGCGCCGGTGGAACGGCTGGCCCGGCTCTGCAGGGCGAACCCCGAGGAACTGGTCGAGCTGCACCGGCGGTGGGTGCTGGCGGACGCGGCGCGCGGGCGGAAGGGGGCGCCCGGGGCGGCTGCGGAGCACGCGGCGGCAGCGGCGCCCGTCGGTGACGAACCTGCTGGGGGAGGTCCGGGCGCCGAGGGGGCGGAGGCTGTGAGTCCGCAGGCTGAGGTCTCGCAGGCCGGGGTTCCGGAGGCTGAGGTCTCGCAGGCCGGGGTTCCGCAGGACGAGGTCCCGCAGGACGAGGTCTCGCAGGCTGAGGTCCCGCAGGTCGAGGTCCCCGAAGTCACCGGCACCGGCACCGGCACCGGCGAAGCCCGCCCCCGTCGTCGGCGTCGTACCCGTACCGCCGTCCTCGCCGGAATCGCCGTGGCCGTCGTCCTCGGCGGAGTCACCCTCGCCCTGAGCCTCCCGGGGGGCGGCGAGGCGGACGGGGACGGGCGGCAGGGGCCCGTCGGGGCCGCAGGCGTCGGAGGCGGAGCCGGCCGGGACGACAGCGCCGCCTCACCGTCCCCCTCCGCCTCGCCTTCCGCGTCCGCCGAGGAGAAGGACAAGGGCACGCCCAGCGCGTCGGCCTCCGCCTCCGACGCCCGGCCGATCGCCTCCGCGGGCGCCGCAGGCCGGGACAACACCGTGCCGCTCACCGTGCGGGCCGACCCCTACGTCTGGCAGGACCCCTGCTCGCAGCGGTATCTGATCGACGAGCCGCCGACCGAGGTCTCCCCGCCGCCGATCGAGCAGGACGCGCCGGCGTGGGTCGCCAGGCAGGGTGCCGTGTCGTCGGGGGAGCAGTATGTGCGGGTCACCGTGCAGGGCACCGGCTCGGAGACGGTGGTCGTGGACGGGCTCACCGTGCGGGTGGCGGGCAAGCGGTCGCCGCTCCCCTGGAACGACTTCGCCATGGGCTACCCCGGCGTCGGCTGCGGCGGGAACGTGCCCACGCGTTCCTTCACCGTTGCCCTGGACGCCGCGCGACCGGTGGTGACGCCGGAGTCCGGGCACCGGAACTTCCCGTTCAAGGTGAGCGAGTCGGACCCCGAGGTCTACTTCATCAAGGCGGACGCCTCGGCGTACGACGTGAGTTGGTACCTGGAGCTGAAGTGGTCCAGCGGCTCCCGCAGCGGCACGCTGACCGTCGGCGACGAGGGCGAGCCCTTCCGCACCAGCGGCAACAACGGGCGCCCGGCGTACGAGTTCCCGCTGGGCGGCGAGGAGTGGGTGCCGGAGGGAACCACCAAGGTGGAGTAGCCGAGGGTACCGACCGGGCACCACCAAGTCTGGTATGCCGACAACGACCGGTGGTGCCGGCGCACGCGGATGCTGTGCTCACCAGCGGGCCCGAGAGGCGTACGGACTACATCGGCACGCCCCCGGACTCCCGTCGGGTGTCCGGATCGCGGAAAGGCGGGTGTAGAGGGCAAGCAGTTTCCTAGGCTGCCGGTCACGTGCCGTTGCCTCAGCCTCAGGAGCCGTGTCATGACCGTCACCGAGCCCGCGTCCGCCACCGCTCCCGTGCCCCGACTCGCCGCACGGACCCGGAACATCGGCGGTTCGCCCGTACGGGACATCCTGGCGGTGACCGCGCGGCCCGAGGTGATCAACTTCGCGGGCGGGCTGCCGGCGCCGGAGCTGTTCGACGCCGGCGGGATCGCGGCGGCGTATCGGGCGGTGCTCGACGAGACGCCCGCGCGGGCGCTGCAGTACTCCACCACCGAGGGCGAGCCCGCGCTGCGGACCGCGCTCGCCGCACGCACCGCCCAGCGCGGGCTGCCGACCGACGCCGACGACCTCCTCGTCACCACCGGATCCCAGCAGGCGCTCTCCCTGCTCGCCACCGCACTGATCGAACCCGGCGACACCGTGCTCGTCGAAAGCCCCTGCTATCTCGCGGCACTTCAGGCCTTCGGACTGGCCGGGGCGCGCGTGCTGGCCGTGCCGGGGGACGAACAGGGCCTGGATCCTGTCGCGTTGGAGGAGCTGGTGGTGCGGGAGCGGCCCAAGGCGCTGTATCTGGTGCCCACGTTCCAGAACCCCACCGGCCGCACCCTGCCCCTCGAACGCCGGACCGCCGTCGCCGAGGTGGCCGCGCGGCGCGGGCTGTGGATCATCGAGGACGACCCCTACGGCGAACTGCGCTACGAGGGCGAACGCGTGCCGTGGATCGCCGCGCTGCCCGGCGCCGAGGACCGCACCGTGCTCCTCGGCAGCTTCTCCAAGATCATGGCGCCCGGCCTGCGCCTCGGCTGGCTGCGGGCACCCGCCGACCTGCGGCGGGCCTGCGCCGTCGCCAAGCAGGCCGCCGACCTGCACACCCCGACCGTCAACCAGCTCGCCGCCGCCCGCTATCTCGCCGACCACGACCTGGACGCCCACGTCCGGCGCGTGGCCGCCGTGTACGGCGCACGCCGCGACGCCATGCTCGCCGGTCTGCCCGCCGCCCTCCCGGGCGGCTCCACCTGGACCCGTCCCGAGGGCGGCATGTTCCTGTGGGCCCGGCTGCCCGAGCCGTACGAC
This sequence comes from Streptomyces sp. 15-116A, assembly GCF_025290915.1. Lineage (GTDB taxonomy): Bacteria > Actinomycetota > Actinomycetes > Streptomycetales > Streptomycetaceae > Streptomyces. The sequence continues at coordinate 9,738 of NZ_JAOCQE010000068.1, forward strand.
ACCACCGCACTGCTCCCACAGGTCGTCCGCCACCACGTCGCCTACGTCCCCGGCGCCCCCTTCTACGCCGCCGACCCCGCCCCCTCCACCCTGCGCCTGTGCTTCGTCACCCAGACCCCGGAGGAGATCGAGGAGGGCCTGCGCAGGCTGGGGGACGGACTCAAGGACTAGGGCAAGGGGAGGAGGTCAAGCGCATCGGATGGGACGGGGAGCGGCGGGCCGATCTCGCGACTCTGCGTGACGTACAGGCCGCTCACGCGTGGTCCATCCCCTTCGAGAACCTCGACCCCGTGCGCGGTGTGGCCCCCTCCCTCGGCCTCGCCGATCTGACGGACAAGCTGGTGCACAGCCGGCGCGGCGGCTACTGCTACGAGCACAACACCCTCTTCGCGGCCGTCCTGGAGACCCTCGGCTTCCGGGTGACCCGGCTGGCCGCCCGGGTCGTGGTCGGCACCGACCGCTTCGCGAGCCGCCCGCGCACCCACATGGCGCTGCTCGTCGGCATCCCCGGCGACCCGCGGCCCTACCTCGTGGACGTCGGCTTCGGCGCGATCGGCGCGCTGCTGGAGCCGGTGCCGCTCGTCACCGGCACGGAGTTCCACGACATGGGCCGCCGCCACCGGCTCGTGCACGCACCGCACACCGGGCCGCTGGAGATGTGGGTCCTGGAGGCGTACGGGGCATATGGGGCGTATGGGGCTTACGGGGCGGGCGAGGGCGGCTGGGAGGCGCAGTACGCCTTCACCGTGGAGCCGTTCGAGCCCGCCGACTTCGAGGTCATCAACTGGCACATCGCCACCCACCCCCGCTCCCCGTTCCGCCACCGCCTCTACGTCCAGAACCTCACCCCCGACCGTCACCTCCTCCTCGACGGCCCCCGCCTCACCGAGACCCGCGCCGACGGCACGGTCACGCGCCGCGAGCTGTCCGACGGGGCGGAGATGCGGGGCCTGCTGAGCGAGGAGTTCGGGATCGACGTACCGGAGGGTGTGCGGCTGCCTGTCTGAGCCGGTCGCCCGGCCTCAGCGGACGGTGGCCTCGAAGCACTCCCGCGGTGAGCGGTGCGCGGGCCGGAAGCAGGCCCGTACCAGCGTGCCCGGGTCCGTCGCCGTCATGGGGGTGTAGAGGTAGTTCCGGGCGTCGAGGGCGTCCACCACCTCCGTGGCGTGGGTGGGGCCGGACGCGGTCATCTCCAGGCGGTCGCCCACCTCGGTCGACCACATACGGGCCCAGCTCGCCCCGCAGCGCGGGTTGTGGCGCAGCTCCAGGCGGGCGCCGGTGGCGGTGCGGTGGGTGGCGAGGGTGTGGGTGCCCGAGCCGCACCGCATGTTCATGGGGTCGCGCGCCTCGCAGGAGGTGTCACGGCAGCGGGGGGCGGGGGGTGAGGTGGGGATGCCTGTGGTTTCTGGCTCGGACTCGGGGGAGCCGGAGCCGGTGAGGAGGAGTGCCGCGGTCGCCGTGAGGGTCAGGACGGCGGTCAGTGCGGCTGCGGTCACCGCCGCGATGCGCCATGATCCGTGCCGGGTGGGTTTGTGAGGGGGTGCCGCGGGTGCCGGGGGCGGAGGCGGTTTCGATGGTGGACCCGGCTCTGATGACGGCTCCGGTGGGGGCTGCTCGGTCTGCGGTGGGGCGGCGCGGCCGCTCGTCTCCGCCTCGGCCAGCTCCCACAGGGCCAGGCAATGGCCGTCCGGTTCGCCCGCCAGCCGGCACAGCTCCCGCACGGCCTCGCGCGGGGGCAGGGTCTCGCCCTTGAGGTAGCGGCCCCAGGAGGACTTGCTGAACGGGGTGCGCTCCTCGAGGCCGGTCAGGCTCAGACCGGCCCGCTGCTTCAACTCCCTGAGCGCGAAGGCCAGTTGTGTGCGCTCCGGCGAGGGCGTCATCCCCGTAACGCCCCCCAGGTGTGCGGGCCGACGATGCCGTCCACCACCAGATTGGCCTTCTTCTGCAGCCGTTTGACGGCGCGTTCGGTCAGCGGGCCGTAGATGCCGTCGATGTCGCCCGGCGAGAAGCCCGCCCGCCGCAGCAGGCACTGCGCCTCGGCGACCTTGGGCCCGGAGTGGCCGGTCCACAGGATCGCGTCGCGGGTACGGCTGTGCCCCGCGTACCAGCGGCCGTCGACCCGCTCCACCCGGCAGGTGTACGAGGGCGCCGACCGCGCGGGTGCCTCCGCCCCCGGCGCGGACGCGGAGGCGGCGGCGGAGGTCCGGGCGGTGTGCCCTTCGTCCCCGGTGAGCCGGGCGACGAGAACGGTCGCGGAGGCGCCGACGAGCACGAGCGCGACGACGCCTGCGGCGAGCATGACGCGGAGGGGGCGCGCGTGGGGCGCGGGATCGTCCGGTGCGGGGCCCTGCGGTACGGGTTCGTCCGGCCCGAGGCCCTGCGGTACGGGCTCGACCGGTCCGAGGCCCTGCGGCACGGGATCCTGCGGTACGGGTTGGTCATGAGCGGACTGCTGTTCGTCCGCGGCCGGTCGCGTAGTTCCCTGCGTCTGTCCGCCCGACCACGCCGCCGCCGCGACGTCGCGCAGGGCGAGCAGGCGGGTCGGGTCCTCGCCAGTGATCGCGGCGATCGCCTCGACCGCCTCCCTTGGCGGCAGCGACCTGCCGCCCAGATACCGCTCCCACGACGACGCGCTGTACCCCGTCTTCGCGGCGAGTTGACGCATGCTCAGTCCGCTGTGGTCCTTCAGCCGGCGTAAGCGCACCACCAAGTGCCGCACACGCGGGTCGAGTTCAGCGGGCAGCCCTTTCCAACGCGACATGTTCCCCCCATTCGCGTTCACGGTCCGTCCCCGTCGCATTCTGCAACAGCATCCACGGCCCGCCCCGGACAGCGGTTCCCGCACCCGCACCAAATCGGCCACGGCCCTGTCCCAGCCGTCCCGCGACACCGTCCCGGCTCACCGCAACACCGCAGCTCAGCGACCGGGTCGTCCCACCCTGACGTCACTTCTGCGGCAACTGTGGAGACCTGCGCGCCCTGCCCCGCAGCATCGTTGCCGAGCCGACCGGCCCGGTCGGCCCACCCAGACCTCGAAGGGGGAACAGCATGCCCATCACCAGGAAGCTCGCGGTCCTCGCCAGTGGCGTCGCACTGACCGGTGGCCTGCTGGCCGGAAGCGCGGGCACGGCCGGAGCGGCCGGGTCGGCCCCGGCAGCGCCCGCCGCACCCGCGGCGGCGAAGGACTGTCCGTCGGGCTGGTTCTGCGTCTGGTCCGGGAAGAACTACACCGGACGGATGCAGAAGGTGGCCGGCAACAACGCGGACCTGACCGGGTTCGTCGTCTTCCAGGGCTTCAAGTCCTGGTACAACCACGGCAAGTCCTGTGACTACAAGTGGTACACGAAGACGAACTACCGCGGGGACAGCGGAGTTCTCGCCCGGGGAGTCAAGGGGACGGGCGACGCCGTCTGGTACCAGAAGTCCAACAAGTGGGTCAACTGCCGCTGACCCCACCTGAACCACCCGCAGCCGCGGCCCGTCCTCGCCTCGGGGGAGAGGACGGGCCGCACCCGTGTGCGTACGAACCGGACTCAGAGACGCTCGGGTGTCCGGATGCCCAGGAGGTCCATGCCCCGGTGCAGCGTCGCCGCCGTGATGTCGCACAGGAACAGGCGGTTGGACACCTGCTCCGGGGAATCCGCCTTCAGGACCGGGCACTTGTCGTAGAACGTCGTGTACAGGGACGCCAGCTGGTACAGGTACGCCGCCAGCTTGTGCGGGGCGTACTCCTTCGCCGCCTCCGCGACCGTCTCCGCGAACGCGTCCACGTGCAGGCCGAGCGCGCGCTCCGCCTCGTGCAGCTCCAGCTCCGGGTGGGGCGCCGGGCGTACGGACTCCGGGGCCTTGCGGAGGATCGAGCGGATCCGGGCGTAGGCGTACTGGAGGTACACCGATGTGTCGCCGTTCAGCGAGACCATCTGGTCCAGGTCGAACTTGTAGTCGCGGTTCGCCGACGTCGACAGGTCCGCGTACTTCACCGCGCCGATGCCCACCTGGGCGCCCCGCTCGGCGATCTCCTCCTCCGACAGGTCCTGCGCCTTCTCCCGGACGACGGCCGACGCGCGGTCGATCGCCTCGTCGAGGAGGTCCACCAGCCGGACCGTCTCGCCCTCACGCGTCTTGAACGGCTTGCCGTCCTTGCCGAGGACCGTGCCGAACGCCAGCTGGTACGCCTTCACGTCGTCGTTCAGCCAGCCCGCCTTGCGGGCCGTCTCGAAGACCATCTTGAAGTGCAGCGACTGGCGGGCGTCCACCACGTAGATCAGTGAATTCGCCTTGAGGTTGAACACGCGGTCGCGGATCGCCGACAGGTCCGTCGCCGCGTAGCCGAAGCCGCCGTCCGACTTCTGCACGATCAGCGGCACCGGCTTGCCGTCCGGGCCCTTGATGTCGTCGAAGAAGACACACAGGGCCCCCTCGGAGCGCACCGCCACGCCCGACTCCTCGAGCAGCCGGCACGTCTCCGCCAGCATGTCGTTGTAGCCGGACTCGCCGACGATGTCCGCGTCGCGGATCTCCATGTCCAGCTTCTCGAAGACGGAGAAGAAGTAGATCTTCGACTCGTCCACGAACTTCTGCCACGCGGCCAGCGTCGCCGGCTCACCCGCCTGGAGGTCCACCACCCGGCGCCGCGCCCGCGTCTTGAACTCCTCGTCGGAGTCGAACAGCCGGCGCGCGGCCTTGTAGAGGCGGTCGAGGTTCGACATCGCCTCCTCACCCGTCACCTCGGCGCCGGAGTGGTCCAGCTCGTGCGGGTGCTCGTCCAGGTACTGGATGAGCATGCCGAACTGGGTGCCCCAGTCGCCGATGTGGTGCCGGCGCACCACGTTCTCACCGGTGAACTCCAGCAGCTTCACCACCGCGTCACCGATCACCGCCGACCGCAGATGACCGACGTGCATCTCCTTCGCCACGTTCGGCTGGGCGTAGTCGATCACCGTGGTGCCCGGCTGCTCCGCATGCGGCACACCGAGCCGGCCCGTGTCGTCCGCGTACCGCGCCGCCAGGTTCCGCGTGATCGCCCGGTCCGCGATCGTGATGTTGAGGAAGCCCGGCCCGGACACCTCGACGTCCTTGATCACGTCACCGGCGGCCACCTGCGCGACGACCTCCGTCGCCAGCTCCCGCGGATTGGCCTTCGCCTTCTTCGCCAGGGCCAGGATGCCGTTGGCCTGGAAATCGGCCCGGTCGCTTCGTCGCAGCAGCGGGTCCGCGGCCGCCTCCGGCCGGACGGCCAGGATCGCGGACGCGAGCTGCTGCTGGACGGTGTCGCTGAGGGACGTGACCGGGGCCATAAGTTTGGGTGCCGTTCTCCTCGTGGGGATGGATAGACCCCGCCAGTATCCCATGGGGGGTAAAGCGGTTTTCCCGGGCGCGTGGTGGTCTGGGAGAATGGTGGTCAGTACCTGTCAGTGCCCTTGCACCAGCTTCAGAAAAAGAGGACGTGCCGATCGTGGCTCAGAGCACCGAGACCACCGACTGGGTCTCCCGTTTCGCGGATGAGGTCATCGAGGAGTCGGAGCGCCGGGCCCCGGGCAAACCTGTCGTCGTCGCGTCCGGTCTCTCCCCCTCCGGCCCCATCCACCTCGGCAACCTGCGCGAGGTCATGACCCCGCACCTCGTCGCCGACGAGATCCGCCGCCGCGGCCACCAGGTCCGGCACCTGATCTCCTGGGACGACTACGACCGCTACCGCAAGGTGCCGGCCGGCGTCGCCGGGATCGACGAGACCTGGGCCGAGCACATCGGCAAGCCGCTCACCTCCGTCCCCGCCCCCAAGGGCTCCCCCCACCCCAACTGGGCCGAGCACTTCAAGGCCGCGATGATCGAGTCGCTGGCCGAGCTGGGCGTCGAGTTCGACGGCATCAGCCAGACCCAGCAGTACACCTCCGGCGCCTACCGCGAGCAGATCCTGCACGCCATGCGGCACCGGCACGACATCGACGCCATCCTCGACCAGTACCGCACCAAGAAGGCCCCGGCGAAGAAGCAGCAGCAGAAGCCCGTCGACGAGGCCGAGCTCGAGGCCGCCGAAGGCTCCGGCGCCGCCGCCGAGGACGACGGCAGCTCCGGCTCCGCCGGCTACTTCCCGTACAAGCCGTACTGCGGCAACTGCGAGAAGGACCTGACGACGGTCACGTCGTACGACGACGACTCGACCGAGCTCACCTACGCCTGCACCGACTGCGGCTTCTCCGAGACCGTCCGCCTCAACGAGTTCAACCGCGGCAAGCTGGTGTGGAAGGTCGACTGGCCCATGCGCTGGGCCTACGAAGGCGTGATCTTCGAGCCGAGCGGTGTCGACCACTCCTCCCCCGGCTCGTCCTTCCAGGTCGGCGGGCAGATCGTCGGGATCTTCGGCGGCCAGCAGCCCATCGGCCCCATGTACGCCTTCGTCGGCATCAGCGGCATGGCCAAGATGTCGTCCTCCCGCGGCGGCGTGCCCACCCCGGCCGACGCGCTGAAGATCATGGAGCCCCAGCTGCTGCGCTGGCTCTACGCCCGCCGCAAGCCCAACCAGTCCTTCAAGATCGCCTTCGACCAGGAGATCCAGCGCCTCTACGACGAGTGGGACCGCCTCGACGCCAAGGTCGCCGACGGCAGCGCCCTGCCCGCCGACGTCGCCGCCCACTCCCGTGCCGTGCGCACGGCGAGCGGCGAGCTGCCCACGACCCCCCGCCCGCTGCCGTACCGCACCCTCGCCTCCGTCGCCGACATCACCGCCGGCCACGAGGACCAGGCCCTGCGCATCCTCAGCGAGCTCGACCCGTCCCGCCCGCTGGGCTCCCTCGACGAGGCCCGCCCGCGCTACGACAAGGCCGAGGCGTGGATCAACACCCACGTCCCCGCCGACCAGCGCACCATCGTCCGCGAGGAGCCCGACGCCGAACTGCTGAAGTCCCTCGACGAGCCGAGCCGGGAATCGATCCGGCTGCTGCTCGACGGACTGGCCGACCACTGGTCCCTCGACGGACTCACCCACCTCGTCTACGGCGTCCCCAAGGTCCAGGCCGGCTTCTCCGCCGACGCCACGCCCAAGGAACTCCCGCCGGAGATCAAGACCGCCCAGCGGTCCTTCTTCGCCCTGCTGTACCACCTGCTCGTCGGGCGCGACACCGGACCCCGGCTGCCGACGCTGCTGCTTGCCGTGGGGCAGGAGCGGGTGCGGGCACTGCTCGGGGAGTAGGCCGTTCTACGAGGAAGGGGGCGTCCGGTGTTCGCCGGGCGCCCCCTTCCTCGTATGCGCATGTACGCGCTAAGCGATGTGCTCGTCCGTCAGCTCGGCGTTCAGGCGGTTGGAGAAGCGGTTCATCATGCGCTTGGACTCCGCCTCGTCCAGGGTGACGCCGTAGATCGCCTCGACGTCGGCGATGAAGCCGCGCGGCGTCGGAGCGCCGTTGCCGCTCTTTATCGACTCACGGAAGATCTGGTAAAAGTCCTCCTCCGAGGGCCCGCTCGGCTCCGGTGAGCCACCGCCCTCGCCCAGCTCGCGGGTACGGCCCGGGGACACCGGGATCGGGAAACTGCCGGTCTCCTCCGGGGACGGCTCCTGGAGGGGCGGCTCCTCCTCGTACTGGTCGCGGTACTGGTCGGCTTGCTGCTGCTCCTCGTACCAGCGGGCGTACTGCTCGTCCGGGTCGTAGGTGGGGTCGTAACCGCCGTGGTACTCGACCGTGCGGGGGTCTCGGGCGTGGAGCCAGGGGTTCTGGTCCGGGGGTGTCTGGTTGTGCCGGCCCGGGTGGGGCTGAGGCTCGAGCTCCAGGCGCTGCTCGCTGGGAGGTGCCGCTTTCTGTGGGACGGGCGCCGCCCCAGCGGCACGACCGCCCGCAGCCAGGTCGGCCTCCGGTGCCGGGGGGATCAGGACCGGTTCGATGCCCGCCGCTGCCAGGCCCGACGGGGCCGTTTCCGCCAAGGGGACGCCGTACTTCGCCAGGCGGAGGGGCATCAGGGCCTCCACCGGGGCCTTGCGGCGCCAGGCGCGGCCGAAGCGGGAGCGGAGGCGGGCCTGGTAGACCAGGCGCTCCTGCTCCAGCTTGATCACCTGCTCGTAGGAGCGCAGCTCCCACAGCTTCATCCGGCGCCACAGCAGGAACGTCGGCACCGGGGACAGCAGCCAGCGGGTGAGGCGCACGCCCTCCATGTGCTTGTCGGCCGTGATGTCGGCGATCCGGCCGATCGCGTGCCGGGCCGCCTCCACCGAGACGACGAACAGCACCGGGATCACGCCGTGCATACCCACGCCGAGCGGATCCGGCCACGCCGCCGCGCCGTTGAACGCGATCGTCGCCGCCGTCAGCAGCCACGCCGTCTGCCGCAGCAGCGGGAACGGGATACGGATCCACGTCAGCAGCAGATCCAGGGCCAGCAGGACGCAGATACCCGCGTCGATGCCGATCGGGAAGACGTAGCTGAAGTCCCCGAAGCCCTTCTTCAGGGCCAGTTCACGGACCGCCGCGTACGAACCCGCGAAGCCGATACCGGCGATGATGACCGCACCGGTGACGACCACGCCGATCAGAACCCGGTGCATCCGTGTCAGCTGCAGTGGCGCGGCCACCCGTACTCCCCTCCCCATGCGAGTTCTTGCGCGCAACAGAGTGGCACATGTGTGCGGAGGACGGGTGGCCGGTTCTCGTTCAGCGCGGGATCAGCTCTTGCCCGACGTCTTCGAAGAGGCCTTCGCCGGGGCCTTGGAGGGCGTCTTCGACGCGGCCTTCGACGGTGCCTTCGAGGAGTCCCCGGACGCCGGCTTCGACGGGGACGACGAGGACTTCGACGGCGCCTTCGAACCGGACGGGCCGTTCGCCTCCGTCACCGAGGCCACCGCCTCCTTCGCCGCCGCCTTCGCGTCCTTCATCAGGTCCTCGGCGCTCGGCGTCTTGTCACCGGCCAGGCCCGCACCGTTGTAGTCGAGCGTGACCACCACGTTCTCGACGCGCGCCACGACCGTCTGCTGCTTGAAGGTGCCTTCCTTCTTCTTCAGCTCGTACGCGATCGCCGTCGCCTCGTCACCCGTACCCGTGACCGGCTCCGACGTCACACCCTTCGCGCCCTCGGCCGACTTCGCGTCGCGCACCTGCTTGCCGTAGTACTCCTCGGCCAGCTTGTCGCCCGCACCACGCGTGACATCGGACTCGAAGCGCAGCAGCGACACATTCAGCCAACGGAACTGCGAGCCCTTCACACCGTTGTTGTCGAGGCTGCTCCACGAGCAGTTGGCACGCGCGGACACATCGTCCGAGTTGCCCTCCTTGCCCGACTTCGCCTTCGGTGCGAGCTCTTCGAGGGTCTTCTTCGACAACACCTCGCACGGCTCCGGCAGCGTCTTGAACGCCGCCGCCTGCACCGTCGGCGACGGACTCGCCGACGCCGAGGCGGACGCACCCGCCGCCTTGTCCTTGCCGTCGTCGGAGCCGGAGTCCGAGGAGCAGCCGGCGGCGACCAGCATCACGGGGACGGCGGCCGCGCAGACAAGGACGCGGCCAAGGCGCTTGGTCCGCTGCTCACGCTGATCTCGCTGTGCTCGTCGCTGCATGGTTCCTTCACTCATGACGCTCGTGTTCCCTGCGGTCGGAACGGGGTCCGAGGGGTCACGGTACGCGCTGCGCCACCCGTGTGGTCTTCCTTCGGGGGCTTTGCGCAGGGGCGTGAAGGGCGCGTGGACGGCGCTCAGCCGCTCAGCGCATCAGCCAGCCCGGAGGCCAGTTTCCGCGCCCTGTCCTGCATTTCCTTGCTGTCCGGCACCGCGCCGACCGTCGCCGGCTGCTCCGCGTACTCCACCGTCACGATCACATTGGACGTGCGGAACGCCACAGTCACCATGCGCTGCTTGGCCGTCGAACCCGAGCTGCTGAGCTCGTCGTCGAGGAACGCCTCGTCGCCCAGATCGTCCAGCGCGCGGGACTGAAGACCGGACGGGGACAGCGACGGCGGCGGCGAGGAGGGCGAGCCGGAGGAAGGGGACGAACTCGGCTCCGTGGCAGGGCCGGTGGCCTCGTCGGCATCGGCGTCGGCACCGGCACCGGCGTCGGCGGAACCGGACTCCCCGGCGGAACCGGACTCCCCGGTCGTCGGCTCCGGCAGATCGGCCGCCACCAGCCGCTCCGCGAACAACCGCTCCGCCTCACTGTCGTCGCTCACGGCCCGGTCGTACGAAACAACCCGCTCGAAATCGACCCGGAGATGGTCCGTCGCCTGCGCCGAATCCACCTTCCAACGGCAGCCGGCCCGGCGGTCCGTGTTGAACGTGACCGTCGCCTCACCCTCGTACGCCTTCTCGCGCGCGGCCTCGTCCGGCAACTCACGAATACCGGGGAGCAGTTCGTCGAGCAGCTTCTCGTCCACCGCGCCACAGGGCTCCGGAAGAGCGGTGTACTTGCCCGGCTGCGCCGCCTGCGTCGCCGTACCCGGCTCACCCGGGTTGGAGTTGTCCGTGGTGCCCCCGTCACCGGAGCTGCCGGTGCAGCCGGCCAGCAGCGCCGCGAGGAGCGCGGCGACGCCGGGTACGTACGCCTTGCGCTGCACGATCGGGCTCCTCTCGACGGTGGGCGCGGGACGGTGCCCGCCGGGTCTTCTCAGTGTCCCCGCTGCTTAATCGCTTGCCGCGCGGGGGCGCCCCCTGCAGACAATGTGTATCGCACGCACTGCCGTGGACGCCGGTCCGTCATCCCTTTTCGTCGACCTTGGCACCGGTTTTGCGTTTCCATACTTTTGTACTTTTCCGGGGGAATGAGGAAGCCATGTCGTACGTGGAGATGCCGGGCGCGAAGGTCCCGATCCGCATGTGGACCGACCCGGCGACGGTCGAGGAGGGCGCGCTCCAGCAACTGCGCAACGTCTCCACCCTGCCGTGGATCAAGGGCCTGGCGGTCATGCCGGACGTCCACTACGGCAAGGGCGCGACGGTCGGCTCGGTCATCGCGATGCAAGGCGCGGTGTGCCCGGCGGCGGTGGGCGTCGACATCGGCTGCGGCATGTCGGCGGTCAAGACGTCCCTGACGGCGAACGACCTCCCGGGCGACCTGTCCCGCCTGCGCTCGAAGATCGAGCAGGCGATTCCGGTGGGGCGGGGGATGCATGCGGAGCCTGTGGATCCCGGGAAGTTTCATGGGCTTGCTACTGCTGGGTGGGATGACTTCTGGGGGCGCTTCGATCGGATTGCGGAGGCGGTGCATTTCCGCAGGGATAGGGCGGCTACACAAATGGGAACCCTTGGCCATGGCAACCACTTTGTGGAGGTTTGTGTAGATACGTCCGATTCGGTCTGGCTCATGCTCCACTCCGGATCGCGGAACATCGGCAAGGAACTCGCCGAGCACCACATCGGTGTCGCGCAGAAGCTCCCGCACAACCAGGGCCTGGTCGACCGCGACCTCGCCGTCTTCGTGGCGGACACCCCGCAGATGGCGGCGTACGAGCACGATCTCTACTGGGCCCAGGCGTATGCGAAGTACAACCGGTCGATCATGATGGCGCTCCTCAAGGATGTGATCCGTACGGCGTTCAAGAAGGCCAGGGTGACTTTCGAGCCTGAGGTGAGCTGTCACCACAACTACGTCAGTCGCGAGCGCTATGAGGGCATGGACCTGCTCGTCACCCGCAAGGGCGCGATCCGGGCGGGCTCGGGCGAGTACGGGATCATCCCGGGCTCGATGGGCACGGGCTCGTACATCGTGAAGGGGCTCGGCAACGAGAAGTCCTTCAACTCGGCTTCGCACGGCGCCGGTCGGCGGATGAGCCGCAACGCGGCGAAGCGGCGTTTCACGACGAAGGACCTGGAGGAGCAGACCCGGGGCGTGGAGTGCCGCAAGGACTCCGGCGTCGTGGACGAGATCCCGGGCGCCTACAAGCCGATCGAGCAGGTCATCGACCGGCAGCGGGACCTCGTAGAGGTCGTGGCCAAGCTGAAGCAGGTCGTCTGCGTCAAGGGCTGAGCTGCTTCTCCAGGAGCGTTACCGCGTACGGGCTGCCCTTGCCGTCCTTTTTGGCCTGCTGTTCTCCGACCACCTTATAGCCCGCCTTCTCGTAGTACGTGCGGAGGTGGGGATTCGTGGCGAGGCAGTCCAGGCGGGCGTAGGGGTGGCCGTGGGCCTTGATGCGGGATTCCGCGTGGGTCAGGAGGGCGCGGCCCGTGCCGGGTGGGGCCGTGTGGGGGGTGGTCATCAGGCGGTGGATGTACCCGGCCTCCGGTGGGCGGGGTCCCCAGGCGGCGGGGTCGTCCCACCAGAGTTCGTAGGCGCCGGCCAAGTGGTCGCCGTGGTGGGCCAGCCAGACCTCGCCCTCGCGGATGCGCGTGCGGAAGTGGGTCTCGTCCTTCTCGCCCGGCTTCCACTGGTCGATTCCGCGGGCCAGCATCCACAGGGCCGCCGAGTCGCGGAGGCGGACGAGGGTGGGGGCGTCCGAGTCGGTTGCCTGACGGAACGTCAATTCATCCTGGCTGTACGTGGGCTCTTCCAGTAGGCGGGTGCGGAGTGTGGTGGAGATGGTTCGCGCGTCCAGGTGCAGGGACTCCGTCACGTACGCCTCGATTGAGCCGTGGCGGGCGGTGAGGTGGGTCAGGAGGTGGCGCATCACCTCGGCGGGGGCGCGGCCGAAGGCCAACCACTGTGGGGGGTGGCCGTGGCGGGCTGTCCAGTCGGCGAGGAGGGCGGGGGCGGCCAGTTCCGTCAGGGTGAAGTCCTCGACGATCGTGGCCGTGGGGGTGTTGAGAAGGCTCAGGGTCAGGGCGGCCACGAGGCCCGTGCGGTCCTTGCCCGAGGCGCAGTGGAAGATCAGGGGGGTGCCGGTGGTGGCCGCTTCGGCGATGAGGTGGAGGGCCTGGGCTATCTCCTGTGCGCCCTCCTCGGCGACCTCCAGGTAGCGCTGCGTCAGGTAGGCGCTCAGGTCGGCTTCCGTGTTCAGGGCGGCCTGGTCGTACGCGCGGTGTTCGATGCTGAGGTGGTGGTACCTGAACGACGGGTGCGCGGGTATGCGCCCGTGGGTCTCGATCTCCCACGGGCGGCGCAGATCCACGACCGTGCCGATGCCGAGGGAGAGGAAGCGGTCCCAGTCCGGTGTGTCCGGGCTCAACTTGCCGAGGGAGTCGGCGCGGTAGAGGAGGCCCGGGCGGATGCGGAGGCCGTCGGTGGTGGTCAGGCCGCCCAGGTCACGGACGTTGTGCAGGGCGTCGAAGGGTATGTGTCGGTCCACCCGGCCACGCTACTTGGCGTGCATGACCGCGTAGATCATGACGAACGCGACGACGTGGATGCCGAAGAGGAAGTAGCCGAGGTAGTACCAGACGTAGCGTTCGCGTTTCTTCTCCAGGGCGAGGCGCTGCTGTTCGGGGTCGGTCGTCATCGGCGCTCCCGGTGGACCTTGGTGTTGGAGGCCTGGGCGCGGGGGCGGACGACGAGGAGGTCGATGTTGACGTGGCTGGGGCGGGTGACCGCCCAGGTGATGGTGTCGGCGATGTCCTCGGCGGTGAGGGGTTCGGCGACGCCCTCGTAGACCTTGGCGGCCTTCTCCTCGTCCCCGGCGAAGCGGGTGAGGGCGAAGCCTTCGGTCTTGACCATGCCGGGGGCGATCTCGATGACGCGGACCGGGCGGCCGACGATCTCCAAGCGGAGGGTCTCGGCGAGGACGTGTTCGGCGTGCTTGGCGGCGACATAGCCGGCGCCGCCCTCGTAGGTGGCGTGGCCCGCGGTGGAGGAGACCACGACGACCGTGCCGTCGCCGCTGGCCTCCAGCTTGGGCAGGAGGGCCTGGGTGAGGTTGAGGGTGCCGATGACGTTCGTCTCGTACATCCGGCGCCAGTCGTCGGGGTCGCCGGTGGCGACGGGGTCGGCGCCGAGTGCGCCGCCCGCGTTGTTGACGAGGACGCCGATGGTCGTGAAGGCGGTGGCGAACTCGTCGACGGCGGCGCGGTCGGTGACGTCGAGGGGGTAGGCGGTCGCGGAGTGGCCGGCCGCGGTGATCTCCTCGGCGAGTGCCTCGATACGGTCCTTGCGGCGGGCGGTGAGGACGACGCGGTAGCCGGCCGCGGCGAGTCCGCGGGCCGTGGCGGCGCCGATGCCGCTGCTCGCACCGGTGACGACGGCGATGCGGGAGGCTGCGGGCGGGGTGGCGCTGGCCATGGCGGGGGCTCCTCGGGCGGGGCTCGGTGATGTCTCGGGGTGGTCCCGCCAGCATAGGCGCGGGCCGCCGACGGGCCCCGGGCCGGTCTCAGCCGTTCCTGGGCGTCCACATGATCACGGCCATGCCGGCGAGGCAGATCAGCGCGCCGGTGATGTCCCACCGGTCCGGCCGGTAGCCGTCGGCGATGACGCCCCACAGGAGGGAGCCGGCGACGAAGATGCCGCCGTACGCGGCGAGGACGCGGCCGAAGTGGGCGTCGGGCTGGAAGGTGGCGACGAAGCCGTACGCGCCGAGGGCGAGGACGCCGCCGGTGGCCCACATCCAGCCGCGGTGCTCGCGTACGCCCTGCCAGACCAGCCAGGCGCCGCCGATCTCCAGCAGCGCGGCGAGGACGAACAGGGCGGCGGAGCGGAGGATCAGCATGAGGGCAGCTTCGCACGGGCGGCGGGGGGCGGCCGGTGTCACCTGTGGGAGGGCGTCCGGGGCGGGTGTCACCTGTTGGGGGGCGTCTGGAGGGGGCCGCGCGGGGGATACATGCTGCATGTCGGGTTACGCGCGGTCGCGGCTGCTGGCGGAGCTGTCCGTGGTCTCGCGCCGCTACATCGCCTCGTACGCGCTGTTCAATCAGGCGGTCGCGGATCATCTGGGTCTGCATCCGACCGATCTGCAGTGTCTGAATCTGCTGACGCTGGAGGGTGGTCCGGTGTCTACGGGCCGGATCGCGGAGCTGACGGGGCTGACGACGGGTTCGGCGACGCGGCTGGTGGACCGGCTGGAGCGGGCCGGGTACGTGGTGCGGGAGCGGGACGCGGGGGACAGGCGGCGGGTGCTGGTGGCGCCGGTGCCGGAGCGCGCGGCGGAGTTCGGGCGGGTGTGGGAGCGGCTGGGCGGTGGCTGGATCGCGCTGTTCGACGATCTCGACGACGGGCAACTCGCCCTGTTCATCGATCACATGAGGCGGACCACGGAGTTCAGCGCGCGGCAGGCGGCGCGGCTGCGGGCGGGGGAGCTGCCGTAGGAGGTGGACACCCCCTAGGAGGCGGCGGCGTCGTACTGCTCGCGGGCCTTGTGGACCTCGTCGAAGTGGGTCTCCGCCCAGTCCTTCACGGCGGTCAGCAGCAGGGCGAGGCTCTGGCCGAGCGGGGTGAGGGTGTAGTCGACGCGGACGGGGACGGACGGGGTGACGGTGCGGGAGAGCAGGCCGTCGCGTTCCAGGGTGCGCAGGGTCTGGGTGAGCATCTTGGGGCTGACGCCGGCGATCTTGCGGCCGAGTTCGCTGTAGCGCATGGGGCCGGCGGCGAGGGCGCTGACGACGAGGGCGACCCACTTGTCGCTGATGCGGTCGAGGAGCTGGTTGGTGGGGCAGTCGCGCAGGTAGGCGTCGTAGGCGATGCGGGCCTGTTCGCGGCGCTGGGCCGCTGTGGTGGTGGCCATGGCTCACTCCTGGGTGACGAACGCACTCTGAGGTAACTACTTCCCTGTGGATAGTAGCTCTTCCTAGGGTTGTGGTCGATCGCGGAGGTCACCGCGACGGACAGTGATCATCAGGGAGTTGTGTCATGCATGCAGCAGTGGTGACGTCGTTCGGTGGGCCGGAGGCCGTGCGGATCGTGGAGACCGCGGTGCCGGAGCCGGGGGAGCGGGAGGTGCGGATCAAGGTCGCGGCGGCGGCGCTGAATCCGGTGGACGCGGCTCTGCGCGAGGGGGTGTTCGGCGGCGCGGGCACGTCGATCGGGCTGGGCTGGGATGTCGCGGGGACCGTCGACGCGGCGGGCGCGGGGGCCGGCTGGAGCGCCGGGGAGGAGGTGGTGGCGCTGCACCACGGCATGCTCAGGCCGCTGGGGACGCACGCCGACTACGTGGTCGTACCGGCGGACGCGGTGGCGCGGGCGCCGCGCACGGCCGACGCGGTGCAGGCGGCGACGCTCCCGCTGAACGCGCTGACCGCGGCGCAGGCCCTGGATCTGCTGGACCTCGCGCCGGGCTCCTCGCTCCTGGTCACGGGTGCGGCGGGCGCGGTCGGCGGGTACGCCGTCCAGCTCGCCGCCCTGCGCGGGGTGTCCGTCACCGGGCTCGCCCGGGAGGACGACGAGGAGTTCGTACGATCGCTGGGCG
>NZ_JAOCQE010000069.1 GCF_025290915.1 Streptomyces sp. 15-116A
CCTGCGCGTGCAGCGACGCCGCCTTGCGCTCGGCGTTGGCCCGCTCGCGCCTGCGCCGCCGCTCGTCCGCGTCCCGCCGGGCCAGATAGGCGTCCCAGCCGGTGTTGTGGACGTCCAGCGCGGCGCGCCGCGGGTCGAGATGGAAGACCCGGTTCACGGTGGCGGCGAGCAGCGACGTGTCGTGGCTGATCATCACCAGCCCGCCCTGATGGCCGGCCAGAAAGCCGCGCAGCCAGCCGATCGCGTCCGTGTCCAGGTGGTTCGTCGGCTCGTCCAGCAGCAGGGTGTCGTGACCCGCGAACAGGATCCGGGCCAGCTCCACCCGCCGGCGCTGCCCACCGGAGAGCGTGGCGAGCGGGCGGTCCATCAGCGCGGACGGCAGTCCCAGACCGGCGGCCACCCGGGCCGCCTCGGCCTCCGCCGCATACCCTCCGCGCGCCTGGAAATCGGCCTCCGCGCGCACATAGGCGTTCATCGACCGCTCGGTGCCGTCCGCCATCGCCTCCTCGGCGCGGCGCAGCGCCCGTACGGCACGGTCGAGGCCGCGCGCGGACAGGACGCGGTCGGCGACGGTGACCGACTGGTCCCCGGCGCGGGAGTCCTGCGGGAGGTGGCCGACGTCGCCGACGCGGGTGACGGTCCCGGCGGCGGGCCGCAGCACACCGGCGAGGACGCTGAGCAGGGTGGTCTTTCCGGCGCCGTTGCGCCCCACCAGGCCCACGCGGTCGCCGGGTGAGACGTGGAAGGAGATGCCGGACAGCAGCAGACGCGCACCGACGCGCACGTCGGCATCACGAACGGTGATCATGAGAAGACGCTCCGAACAAGCAAGAGGACACACGGGTGGCGTGAGAGCGGGTCCTCGGCTAGGAGATTCGGGGCGTAGACATGCGGTCACGGTAACGCGGCGGGCGGAGAGGGTGCAGCCGATTTTCCGGGCACCCCAGGTGGCTCGCGCCGCGGCGTGCGGGCTACGGCAGCTCGAACCCCAGCGCCCCTGCGGCCAGTTCCGGGGTCGGCTGCGGCCAGCGTTCCGCCAGCGCCTGGTTCGACGACAGCGAGCGGAGTTCGGCGCGGTCCAGGTAGAGGACGCCGTCGAGATGATCTGTCTCGTGCTGCACGATCCGCGCGGGCCAGCCGGAGAACACCTCGTCCAGAGGGCGGCCGTGCTCGTCCTGCCCGGTCAGCCGCACCGCAGCGGGACGCGACACCACCGCCTGGTACCCGGGGACGCTCAGGCAGCCCTCGTAGAAGGCGACCCGCTCGGGACCGGCCGGCTCGTACGCGGGGTTGACCAGCACCCGGAACGGCTGCGGGGTACGCCCGCGTGCCCGGCGTACGTCCTCCGGGACCGGGGCGGGATCCTCGATCACCGCGATGCGCAGCGGAACGCCGACCTGCGGTGCGGCCAGGCCCACTCCCGGCGCCGCGTGCATCGTGACGCGCAGCGCCTCCACGAAACGGGCCAGCAGCGCGGGCTCCAGCTGTCCGTCGAACGGCTCGCTGCGGCGCCGCAGCACCGGATCACCGGCTGCGACGACGGTCAACGGGCCGGGCGCGGAGAGGAGTTCCTCCACCCGTTCGGCGAGCGGTACGCGAGGTCCGGGGGTTCCCATCGCGCCAGCATGCCATGCGCGAACGGCACACCCGGCGACCCCTGTGGCGCAGGTCACACACGCGGCGCGGGAACTCGGCGCCCCCGCGCCCCGACTACTGCATCACCAAGGTCGGAAACACGCCACGGGAGAACCCCACCGATGACCACCGCTCCCTCGACCACCACGGACGAGGCTCCCCAACCCGCCGCCACCCCACCGAGAAAGAGCAACTGGGCCACCCTGCGCCCGCTGATCCTGCGCCTGCACTTCTACGCGGGCGTCGTGGTGGCACCCTTCCTCCTCGTCGCCGCCCTCACCGGCCTGCTCTACGCCGCCTCCTTCCAGGCCGAGAAGATCGTCTACGACCATGAGCTGACCGTCCCCGTCGGCGACCGCAAGCTGCCCGTGTCCGAGCAGGTCGCCGCCGCCCGCAAGGCCCACCCCCAGGGCACCGTCTCCGCCGTACGCCCCTCACCCGAGGCGGACGCCACCACCAGGGTGATGCTGTCCGGTGTACCGGGCGTCGACCCCGACCACACCCTCGCGGTGTTCGTCGACCCGTACACGGCCGAGGTGCGCGGCGCCCTCGAACAGTACGGCTCCACCGGCGCCCTGCCGCTGCGCACCTGGATCGACGAGTTCCACCGCGACCTCCACCTCGGCGAAACGGGCCGCTTGTACAGCGAGTTCGCCGCCAGCTGGCTGTGGGTGATCGCGGGTGGCGGCGTCGTGCTGTGGCTCTCCCGGCGCCGCGCCCTGCGCAAGGTGCGCGGCACCAGCGGACGGCGCCGCACCCTCGGCCTGCACGGCAGCGTCGGCCTCTGGGCCGCCGCCGGGTTCGTCTTCCTCTCCGCGACCGGACTGACCTGGTCCACCTACGCGGGCGCCAACATCGACGAACTGCGAACCGCGCTCGGCCATCAGACCCCGACGGTCACCGCCGCCGCGGCCCTGGTCGTCGCCGCCCTGTTCGGCGTCCAGGCGAACCGCACCCAGGAGCAGCTGAACGCCGAACGCGACCGGTCACGTGAGATCGCCCACGTTCTCGCCGCCCCGGACGCCCGTGCGAGCACCGGCCGGGACGCCCGGGGCCGCACGATCGGAGTGATCGCCTCCGCATCGGCGGAGAGCGCGATCGTCACCCTGGGCGGCTACGGCGAACCGCCGGACGGGCGCGTACGCCAGCTGTGGCTCATGCGCCCGGACGCACAACCGCGCTCCCTCGGGCTCTTCGAGGGCGACACGCCCTTGGTGGCGTCCGGTCTCGACACCTCGGCGACGTCACTCGCCGTGACCGTCGAACCTGACGGAGGGTCACCACAGCCCACTACCCAGCCCATTGTGCAACTCGCCCTGGAAGCAGTCGGATTCGGAGAGTAATCGCTGGGTGTTCGTCAACACCCTTATGGGGAAGGTGAATCCTGTGACCTCGATACACGAGTGCCGGGACGGGGCGATAGGGTTACCCTGCCCGGGCCGGGTGGACTCGTACGGGTGGGGAGTGACATGGAACAGATAACAGTGCGCAGCAGGGCCAGGGTCCCTGCGATCACCTGCGGGAGCAGCGCGAGCAGTTCGCGCCTCGACCGCCATCTCTCGGTGCTGGCCGGACCCGCCGTCCCCCAGCGCGAGACGGCGGAGGCGACCTCGCTGATGCGTGAGCTGACCGCGCGCGACCGAGGCGCACGGGGCGCCCGCGCCCGCACCAGCCGCGTCTCCCTCTTCGCCCCCCTGCGCCGTCTGCGCCGCACCCTGTTCGGCGGCCGCTGACCCACGCACCGCGCCGCGCCGGCGCCCCCGGTCCCACCCGGCAGTGAACCGGGGGGCCCGCCGGCGTTGCCCGCTCCGGCCCGCGCTCGTCACCGCTTCCCGTGCGCGTACTGCCGTACCGCGAGCGGTACGAACACCGCGAGCAGCACCACGCACCAGCCCAGGGATCCCGCCACGGGGTGCGCCACCGGCCAGGCGGCGCCCTCGGGCACCGGGGCGTTCCCGAACAGGTCCCGCAGCGCCGTCGCGACCGCGCTGATCGGATTCCACTCCGCCGCCGTGCGCAGCGGACCGGGCAGCCCGTCCGTCGGGATGTACGCACTGGACAGCAGCGGCAGCAGGAAGGTCGCACCACCCAGCTGACCGGCCGCCTCCTCGTTCCGGGTGAGCAGCCCGAGGAAGATCCCCACCCACACACAGGCGAACCGGAACAGCAGCAACAGCCCCACGGCCCCCACCGCGGCGAGCGCGCTCCCCTCCACGCGCCAGCCCACCGCGAGCCCCACCAGCAGGAACGGCAGCGTCCCGGCGGCGGTCACCACCACGTCCGCCACCGCCTGCCCCACCGGCACCGCGGCCCGGCTCACCGGCAGTGTGCGGAACCGGTCCGTCACCCCGCGGTGCACGTCCTGCGCGGACTGGAACATCCCGGTCATCACCCCGCCGGCCGCGGTCGCCACCAGCAGCCCCGGCACCAGGAACGAGCGGTACGCCTCGCCCGGCACGGCGAGCGCGCTGCCGAAGACATAGCCGAAGAACAGCAGCATGCTGACCGGCATCGTCTGGGTGAGGATCAGCAGCCCCGGGTTGTTCCGCATCCGCCGCAGCTGCCGGCCGAGCAGCGCGCAGCCGTCGTACGCCAACGTGCTCATACGGCACGCTCTTTGTCGTCGATGAGGTGGGCGGAGGGCCGCGTCAGCCGCAGGAACACGTCGTCGAGGGTGGGCGGCCTCAGGGTCGCGTCCAGCAGCGGTACGCCCGCCGCGTCCAGCGCCCGCACCAGGCGGGGCAGGGTGAGCGTCCGGTCCCTCGTGACGGCGCCGACCGCGTTCCGCTCCCGGTCGAGCGACGGCTCGGCGCCGGTGAGCCGGTCCAGCACCCCGGCCGCCCTCACCAGCGCGTCCGCGTCGGCGACCACGACCTCCGCGTACGCGCCGATCCGATCCTTGAGCTGGTCAGGCGATCCGGTGTGGGCGACCCTGCCGCGGTCCACCAGGGCGATGTCGTCGGCGAGCCGATCGGCCTCCTCCAGATACTGCGTGGTGAGCAGCACCGTCGTGCCCTGGCCGGTCAGTTCGCGCACCGCGTCCCAGATGAGCGTGCGGCTGGCCGGGTCGAGGCCGGTCGTGGGTTCGTCCAGGAACAGCACCTCGGGGCGGCGGATCAGGCTCGCGGCCAGATCCAGCCGGCGGCGCATCCCGCCCGACCAGCCGGACGCGGGCCGGTCGGCCGCCTCCGCCAGCCCGAAGCGGTCGAGCAGCTCCGCGGCCCGCCCGGCGGCCCCGCGCACCCGGTGCAGCCGGGCGAACAGCCGCAGGTTCTCGCGTCCGGTGAGGTCACCGTCGATCGAGGTGTCCTGGCCGGTGACCCCGATCCTGTGCCGTACGGCGGCGGCCTCGCGGACGAGGTCGCATCCGGCGACCCGCGCCGAGCCCGCGTCGGGGCGCAGCAGTGTGGTCAGCAGCCGTACCGCCGTCGTCTTGCCCGCGCCGTTCGGCCCCAGGACCGCGCACACCGTGCCCTCGGCGACCGCGAGATCCAGCCCGCGCAGGGCGCGCACCTCCCCGAACCGCTTTTCCAGACCCTCACTAAGTACAGCGTACGTAGTAGTCATGGTGCGACCATAGCGCACTACGTACGGTGTACGTAACTAGGATGGTGGGCGAGGTGATGACCGATGGCGGGCCGAGCGGCCGAACCCGAAGTGATCTGGGCGCGCCCCGAGCGCACCGGCCGTGGACCCCGGCCGGCGTACACCAGGGCCGACATCGCGGCGGCCGCCGTGCGGGTCGCCGACGCCGAGGGGCTGGACGCGGTCTCCATGCGCCGCATCGCCGCCGAACTGGGCTGCGGCACCATGTCCCTCTACAACTACGTCCCCCGCAAGGAGGACCTGTACGAGTTGATGGTGGACGCGGCGGGCGCCGAGCACGAACTGTGGGAGCCGTCGGGCGACTGGCGGGCGGACATGCTCCGGGTGGCGCACCAGACCCGGGACCTGATGCACCGCCACCCCTGGCTGCCCCGGCTGATGTCACCCGTGTACGGCTTCAGCCCCCACGCCCTGCGCTATCTCGAGCACTGCCTGGCCTGCCTCGACCCGCTGCCCGTGTCCTACGGCACGAAGATGGAACTGATCGCGATGCTCAACGGCGTCGTCACGACGTACGTCGCCAACGAGCTCGCCACCGCCGAACGTACCCGCTCCCTGCCCTGGTCCGAGGAGCAGGAGAACGCCATGCGGATCGCGTACCTGAGCGACCGGATCGCGACGGGGGAGTACCCCAGGATGGCGGCGGCCCTCGCCGAGAACGCGGGGCCCATCGATCTGGAGGCGGTGTTCGAGCGGGCGCTCGGGCGGGTGCTCGACGGGTTCGCGCCCCGGCCGTGAGGGGCCGGCGGCGTCAGAGAGGGGCACGCGCCGTCAGATGAGCGCCAGTTGACCCTCCGGGCCCTCCTCGTGGGCGTCCAGGACCGAGGCGGGGCGGCGGGTGGAGGGCGCGGGCGGGAGGATGCCGGCCTTGTGGAGGGCCGTGGCGGTAACGGGGCCGGGGACCGTCAACGCCGCCTGCTGCGGGCGCAGTTCCGCGAGCAGGGCCAGGACCGTGATCAGCTCCAGGAGTTCCGAGGTCCAGCTCTGGGGCCAGGTCGCCGGGCGGATCGCGGACAGGGTGCCCGGTTCGGCCGGGGCCGTGCGGGCCGTGAACCACTGCTCCAGGACACGGATGCCGCCCAGCTCGAAGTCCCAGGCCTCCGGAGGCACGGGGGAGATACGGCCCTCGTCGAGAAACAGAGCTTCCTCGTCGTGGTCGTAGCGCACGGTCAGCGGACGGGACGGCAGTGGTGCGCGCACATAGGGGCGACGCCCACCGGGCAGCTTCGGACGCTCCCCGTCGCGCCGCATCAACCACAGCATCCGCCGCCCGACCTCCACACCCCGCGCCCACGCGTCGTCGTCCCCGGTGAGCGGTACGGCGAGCCCGCGAGGCGTGGGACGGACGACGGCCACGATCCAGGCGAGGACGTCGAGCGCGGTGACCTCCCGGCCGTGAAGCTCCGCGAGGTGCTCCAGCAGCCCGGGCGCGAGATTGGGCTCCGCGCCACCGGGGCGCCGGTACAGCGGCCGGACGGGGCCGGGGCGGAGGAGGGGGAGCAGGGAGGTGGCGAGGAGGACAGGGCCGGGGGAGTCGGTGGGCGTCTCCACCGCGAAGACCTGCTGTTCGTCCCACACCCGCCACAGCTCCGGGCGGGCCGTGTCGATCAGGCGGTGGTCGGGGATGAGCCACTGTTCGTCGAAGGGGGCGTACAGGACGCGGACCGGGTCCGGGCAGGGGCCTGTGGCGCGGGACAGGCGCTCTGTGCCGCCGCTGCCGCCCGGGAGGCGGCCGACCGCCGTGTGCAGCGTGCGCGAGCGCGTCGGCTGGAAGAGGGCCTCGCGGTCGGGGCCCTCCGCCTTGACCAGTGCGGCCCAACGCGCCTTCAGGGACGCCGCGTCGGGGCCCGCCGGCCAGCCCCGGCCGAGCCGCGGCGGTGCGACGGACCACGGCATGAGGTCCGCCAGCAGCGGAGCGTCGTCGTGCGTCACGCAGGGCATCGTACGACCTGCCGCCGACACGCGGATCAGGTGGCGTCCAGCGTGACCGTGAAGGAGAAGCGGTCGCCCCGGTAATTGATGACGGCCACGTCCAGCGGGCGCCCTTCGGTGTCGTAGGTGATGCCCGTGTAGTGCAGGATCGGGCTGAGCAGCGGCACCCGGAGCAGCCGTGCCGTCTCCGGGTCCGCGAGCCGCGCCTCCACCGTGTCCGTGATGCGGCTGATGTCGACCCCGACGACATCCCGCAGCACCTTGGTCATCGGCCAGCGCACCAGGTCGTCCAGGTCGATGCGCTCGGCCAGTTCCGGACGGACGTAGTTGCGGGCGTGGTTGGTCGGCTCACCCGTCTTCTCGTCGCTGCGCAGCCGGTGATACGTCGCCGCCTCGGTCAAGTCCGGGAAGTACTCGGCGAGTTCCGCCGGCACCGGCGCGGGGCCGTGTTCGAGCAGCTCCGTCGTCATGCCGGACTGCTGGGCGACGATGGCGTCCACCGAGCCCAGCAGCCGTACCGGGGAGCCCCTGCGGGCATCGGGCTCGATGAACGTGCCCCGCCTGCGGTGCCGGGAGATCAGCCCCTCGTCCTCCAGCTCCTTCAGCGCCTGCCGCATGGTCAGCACGCTCACCCCGTAGTGCCCCGCCAACTGCTCCTCGGTGGGCAGCCGCAGCGGGTCCTGCGGCGAGCGGCCGAGGATCGAGGCGCGCAGCGACTGCGACACCTGATACCAGAGCGGCAGCTTGCGGTTCAGGACGATCGAATCCGGAGCGAAGGAGGTCACGGGCTATCCGTACCGGTCGGGAACGCTCAGTGCAATGCGTGGACGGGGGAGACGGAGGAGGCGTACGGCATCACTGGTCCCTGAAGTGGCGTTCGAGGCCCTGCCATACGTCGTCGTAGCGTTGCTGCAGATGCTCCGCGCGGGCCGCCTGCGGTGTCAGTGTCACCGGCCAGCGCGTCTCGAACATGAACGCCAGCCCGTCGTCGATCTTCTGCGGCTTCAGCTCCGCCGCGCTCGCCCGGTCGAACGTCTCCCGGTCCGGACCGTGCGCCGACATCATGTTGTGCAGCGAGCCGCCGCCCGGCACGAATCCCTCTGCCTTCGCGTCGTAGGCGCCCTCGATGAGCCCCATGTATTCGCTCATCACGTTCCGGTGGAAGTACGGCGGCCGGAAGGTGTCCTCGCCCACCAGCCAGCGCGGCGCGAACACCACGAAGTCCACCCCGGCCAGCCCGGGGGTGTCGCTCGGCGAGGTCAGCACCGTGAAGATCGACGGGTCCGGGTGGTCGTAGGAGATGGTGCCCATCACATTGAAACGGCGCAGGTCATAGACGTACGGCACATAGTTGCCGTGCCAGGCGACGACATCCAGGGGGGAGTGGTCGTACGTGGCCGACCACAGGTTGCCGCAGAACTTGTTCACCACCTCCACCGGGCCCTCGACGTCCTCGTACGCCGCCACCGGAGCCTGGAAGTCCCGCGCGTTCGCCAGCCCGTTGGCGCCGATCGGGCCGAGGTCGGGGAGACGGAATCCGGCGCCATAGTTCTCGCACACATAACCGCGGGCAGACTCGTCCAGGAGCTCCACACGGAAGCGCACCCCACGAGGGATCAGCGCGATGTGTCCCGGCTCCACATGCAGCAGCCCGAACTCGGTGCGCAGCAGCAGCCCGCCGCGCTCCGGGACGATCAGCAGCTCACCGTCCGCGTCGCTGAAGACCCGGTCCATGGAGGAGGTGGCGTGATAGAGGTGCACGGCCATACCGGTGCGCTGCGTGACGTCGCCGTTGCCGCCCAGGGTCCACAGACCGGCCAGGAAGTCCGTGCCCGGCCCGGGCTCCGGCAGCGGGTTCCAGCGCAGCCGGTTGGGGTCGGGTGCCGTCTGCGTGAAGGGCGCGGTGCGCAGGGCGCCGTTGCCGGTGCGGGTGAACGCCGGGTGGGCGGCCGACGGGCGGATCCGGTACAGCCAGGAGCGCCGGTTGTGCGCCCGCGGCTCGGTGAACGCCGTACCGCTCAGCTGCTCCGCGTACAGCCCGAGCGGCGCGCGCTGCGGCGAGTTGCGGCCCACGGGCAGGGCGCCGGGCACGGCCTCGGAGCTGTGCTCGTTGCCGAAGCCGGACAGATAGGTCAGTGCTTCGGCGACCTTGCGCGAGTCCCCGCTCATGTTCGCTGCTCCCTTGCGGCTCAGGACCTGATTCCTATGCAACACCGTAGGATTGCGTTTTCCCCGGCGCAAGAGGGCCGCGCGATCCGGATGCGGGTGTCGCCCTCTCCTCCTCTCGGCGGAGGACGCCGAACCCGACTCCAGGTGGATCCGCGGCGTCGTACCCGTGTTCTACGCTCCCGGTCATGTCGAGGACGCGGAGACTCATCACCGCGCTCGCGGTCTGTGTGGTCGCTCTGGCCGGAACCGCGGGCTGCGCCTCCCGTGACGCCCAGGAGCGGGACGCTGCCTCCCCCTCGCCGGTGGGCGAGCTCCTGGACGACCGGGACCCCGACGGGCGGCCCTATCGCGAGGTGGACGAGGAGGACGCCCCCGAGGTCCGCGTCGAGGTCACGCCCGACACCGACGGCGGCTGGGACGTACGCCTGACCCTGCGCGACTTCCGCCTCTCGCCGCAGGGGGCGCCGAAGCGGGCGGAGGCCGGCCGCGGCATCGCGCACCTCTACGTCGACGACCGCCTCGTCGCCCGGCTGCGCACCCCCGAGTACCACCTGTCCGCCCGCATGCTCCCGCGCGGCACGCACCACGTCACCGCCCGCCTCTACGCCGACGACGGCTCGGTATGGGCCGTGGACGGCGAGCCGGTGGAGAGCACGGCGGACGTCACGGTCTCGAAGCCGACCCTGACGTCGACAGACGCCGCGCAACCCGCCGCCAACGGCGCCAATGCCTCCAACGCCGCAAACCCCGCGGACGAGAACGGCAACCCCCTCCGGAGCGGAGGGCGAGGTTCACCCGGTCCGGGCGAGCGGGCATCATGAGGCCCGTGCCCCACGCGACCCCCCTCCGCCGTGCGCCCGTACAGCGGCGCAGCGCCGAACGGCTGGCCAGGATCCTCGACGCCTGCGCCGACCTCCTCGACGAGGTCGGCTACGAGGACCTGAGTACCCGCGCCGTCGCCCAGCGGGCCGGTGTGCCCATCGGCTCCGTCTACCGCTTCTTCGGCAACAAACGCCAGATGGCCGACGCGCTCGCCCAGCGCAACCTGGAGCGCTTCACCGCACGCGTCACCGACCGCCTCAAGGGCGCCGGGGACCGCGGCTGGCGCTATGCGATGGACGTCGTGATCGACGAGTACCTGGACATGAAGCGCACCGCCCCCGGCTTCTCCCTGGTCGACTTCGGCAACCAGATACCGGTCGGTACCCACCGCACCGAACCCAACCACCGCGTCGCCGACCGCCTCACCGACCTGCTGGCCGCCTATCTCCGCCGCACCCCGGACGACAATCTCCGCCGCACCATCCTCATCGCCGTCGAAACGGCCGACGGCCTCATCCACCTCGCGTTCCGGCTGACACCCGAAGGAGACGAGCAGGTCATCGAGGAACTGCGCGAGATGCTGCGGGCGTATCTGGCGCGGGTCCTGGACTGACGCCGTTCCGAGTGGCGCCCGTTGCTAAGGTGATCAGATCCTCGGGGCGCACATGGGGGGACGCCATGACGCGAGTGGTCTGCATCCACGGGATTGGTCAACAGTACGCCGGAGAACGGCAGTTGCACGCTGCATGGCACCCGGCGATCGCCGACGGCCAGCTCCGCGCCGGGGCCGCCTCCCCCCTGCCCGCGGAGGACGTGAGCTGCGTCTTCTACGGCGACCTGTTCCGGCCGCCCGGCCGCACGCTGACTCTCCTCGACCCGCCCCTGCGCGCCTCCGACGTCGACGAGGGCTTCGAGACCGAACTCCTGCTCGCGCTCTGGGCGGAAGCCGCCCGCACGGACGAGTCCGTCCTGCCACCCGACGCCCGGACCCTGGCCCGCACCCCGCAGACCGTGCAGCGTGCCCTCAACGCCCTCAGCCGGTCCCGCTTCTTCGCCTCGGTCGCCCTGCGCAGCCTGGTGCTGGACCTCAAGCAGGTCCGCGCCTACCTGTGCGACCCGGCCGTACGCGACGCCGTCCAGGAGCGAGTGGCCGCCGCCGTCACCGACCGCACCCGCGTTCTCGTCGGCCACTCCCTCGGCAGCGTCGTCGCCTACGAGGCACTGTGCGACCACCCGGAATGGCCGGTGCGCTCCCTGCTCACGCTGGGCTCGCCGCTCGGTATCCGCCACCTCGTCCACGACCGGTTGCGCAAGCCCGGCGCCTGGCCCGGCGGGGTCACCGCATGGACGAACATCGCGGACCAGGGGGACGTCGTGGCCCTGGTGAAGGACCTGCGGCCGCTCTTCGGCGACCGTGTCGCCTGTCACCTCGTCCACAACGGCAGCCATGCCCACGACGCGACCCGCTACCTCAACACCCCGCAGGCCGGCCGGGCGGTGACCGATGGCTGCGGCCTCGGCTGAGGCGTCCGGGCGCCGCTTCCTGATCGCCACCGCCGTCACGGACGTGGCGGCGCACCCCGAGGCGGAGCGCCCCGAACTGGCCGACGACGTCAGGAGGATGGAGGAGCTCTTCCTGGGAGAGCTCGGCTATGTCAGGGGCGCCGAACTCGGCCTCGACCCGACCCGGAACCAGCTTCTGGACGCACTGGGGGCGTTTGCCGGCGCCCCTGACCGCGGACCGGGCGACTACGTCGTCCTCTACCTCGCCACCCACGGGGTCACGGCCGAGCACAGCGGCCGGCACTACCTCCTGCTCCACGACAGCGACGCACGCAACCTGCCGCGCACGGCCCTGCCCACCGAGGACCTCGTCGCCCAGCTGTGGGAGGACACCGAGATCGAGCGGCTGCTCGTGCTGATCGACGCCTGCTACGCGGAGGAGGGCGCCGACCGTGCGCTGCGGACCGCGCTGGAGGCCCGCCGCTTCCGGGAGCCGGTCACCGAGCACGGCAGCACGGGGCTCGTCCTCATCTCCTCGTCCCGCCGCAAGGAGGAGTCCTACACCGGCGCCCTGTCCGCCGCCTTCGACCGCGCGGTGCGCCGTCGGGCCACGGCAGGTCACGCCCCTGCGCACATCAGCCTCGAACACGTCATGGCGGCGATCCGCAGCGACCCCGAAGTCCCGCGCGCGCAACGCCCGGTGTGGTCCCTGACCCACGCCACGGGCGACATCCCGGCCTTCCTCCCCAACCCGCGCCACATCCCCGACGCGGACGGACTCCGCCTGGAGGAGATCGACCGGATCGTGGCACTCGGGGCCCGGGAGAGAGGAGCCCGGGAGCAGGACATGCGGGGCTTCTTCCTGCCCAGGGCGCGCGGCACGGACGTACCGACCGAGGACGTCTGGAACTTCACCGGCCGGCACAGGGCGCTCGCCGACGTCACGCGGTGGCTGGCGCCGGAGCGGGCGGACGAACGGCTGTGCGTGGTGACCGGTGACCCGGGCTCCGGAAAGTCGTCCCTGCTGGGGCTGGTGGCCGTCCTCACCGACCCGCTGCGCAGGGCCTCCGTCCCGCGCGCCGGACTGCCCGAGGCCCTGCCCGCCCCGGGCGCGGTCGACGAGCGGATCAACGCCGCCCACCTCTCGACCCGGCAGATCCTGGACGCCCTGTCCGCGGCGGCGGGCTGCGCGGCGGAGTCCCTGGGTGCGCTCACGGCCCACCTCCAGACCAGGGCGGCCCCGCTGGTGGTGCTCATCGACTCCCTGGACGAGGCGCTGGCCCCGCACGAGGTGGTGGACGAACTGATCACCCCGTTGACCGACCCCGAACGGCGCCTCCCCCTACGCCTGCTGACCGGCGCCCGCCCTCACATAGCGCGCCTGCTGCCCGCCACCGCACCGCGCATCGACCTCGACTCCGAGCGCTGCGCCGACCCGGACGCGGTCCGCGCCTACGCCCGGAAGCTGCTGTGCGCACAGGGGTCCACCGCGCCCGAC
The DNA here is from genome assembly GCF_025290915.1 of Streptomyces sp. 15-116A. GTDB lineage: Bacteria > Actinomycetota > Actinomycetes > Streptomycetales > Streptomycetaceae > Streptomyces. The sequence goes on from NZ_JAOCQE010000069.1 coordinate 13,166, forward strand.
CTGGTGGACGCGATCGCCGAGGCGGTCGCGGAGGCGGCGGGACGTTCGTTCCTGGTGGCCCGGATCACGGCCCTCACGATCGCCCGGGAACCCGCACCGCCGGACCCGTACGACCGGCGGTGGCGCGAGCAACTCCCGCGGCTGCCGGGCGAGGCGATGGAGAGGGACCTCACCCAGCGGCTGGGCCCCGAGGCCGCCCGCGCCCGCGACCTCCTCCTCCCGCTCGCCTACGCCCAGGGAGCGGGCCTGCCCTGGGCGGGCGTATGGCCACGGCTGGCGTCGGCGATCACGGGCCGTCCGTACGGCGACGACGACGTCGTGTGGCTCAGGCAGGCGGCGGGCTCGTACGTCGTGGAGACGGTGGAGGACGGCGGCTCGGTGTACCGGGTGTATCACCGGGCGCTGATCGAATACCTGCGGGAGGGCCGGGACACCGAGCGGATCCAGCGGACGGTGACGGAGGTGCTGCGGGAGTTCGAGCACCCCTACACCTGGCGGTATCTGGCGTTGCACGCGGGAGAGGGCGGAGTGCTGGACCCGCTGGTCCAGGACGCGCGCTTCGTGTTGCGCTCCGAGCCCGGTCAGCTGCTGGCGGCGCTGCCGGGCCTGCGGAGCCCCGAGGGGCGCCGGGCCGGGCAGGCGGTACGGGACCTGGAGAACGAGCTGCGCCGGTGGGAGGGACGGAGGCGCGGGGACCCGGAGGCGCGGGCACGGCTCCGGCTGCGGGCGGTGTGCCGGAAGGCGCAGGTGCTGGCGGACTCGTGCGACGCGGGGGAGGGGAGGCTGCCGTGGCGGGCCCGGTGGGCGGCCTGGAACCCGGAGCACGGGGCGCGGCGGTACGCGGGGATGTCCATCGGAACCGGCCGGGGGATCGTGGTCCCGTCCGAGACCACCGGCGCCGCCTTCCTCGATCTGACCTCCCGGCAGGGGTCGGCCTGGGTCGACCTGGACGACGGCAGCATCTCGCGCCCGCGCCGGCATGCGACGGCGAGCTGGTGGCCGATCACCCTGACCGCTCCTCCTCAACTGCCGGGCACGGCGGCGGCGATGGACGAGGACCTCGATCTCATGCTGGACCGGGGCGACATACGGACCAGAAGTCATGCGCGGGTGCTGCATCTGTGGAGCGCGACCGAGCACCGGGCGTGGGTGCTGCCGCCGAGCCCCGATTTCGACCTCGAGCCCGAGAGGCGGATCCCGGACACACCGGAGCAGGTGGTGCTGCTCGCCGGTGCCGACGGCGAACCCTCCGTCGCGGCCCTGCGGTTCGGTCGCGGACACGTCCTGGTCCACCGACTCGGGAGGTCCCGGCGCTATCCTCCGCTCACCCGCCGGCAGCGCCGCTCGCTGTACAGCTGGGACATCCAGGACTGGGAGAAGCGGAGCGACAGACTGACGTCCGACGAGCCCGTCGCGTTCGCGATACCCGGAACCCGTGTCACCGCGTGCGCCGCCCCCGCCGGACCGGCCGGCCCGGAAATCCTGCTCGGCCTGGAGAGCGGCAGCGTCCTGCCGTACGACGTCCAGGAGAAGCGCCCCGGTGCCGGGACGGCCACCGGCCACGAGGGCGCCGTCACGCACGTCGACTCCCTGGCCGGCCATCCACAGGGACGGCTGCTCCTCACCGCCGGCGCGGACGGCACCGTCCGCCTGACCTCTCCCGTCACGGGCCCCGTCCGCACCCTCCTGACGAGCAGCCACGCCGTCGCCTCGCTCGCGGCGCACCGCGTGGGACGGCAGTGGATCGTGGCCGTGGTGACGGCCGACGGGCAACTGCATCGCGTCGACCTGGACAGCGGACGCCCCATCGGACTGCCGCAGCGCGTCGACGCCGGCCTGCTCGTCCGGGTCGAGACCTTCGACCTGGGAGCGAACGCCTGCGTGGCCGTCCAGGGCAACCGGCGCGGTCTGCAGCTGTACGACCTCGTGACCGGGGAACGGCTCGGCGGTCAGGTCCTGTGGCACTCCGCGACCGCCGTGTGCCGGGCGGGCGGCACCCTGTGCGTCGGCGGCTCGGACGGCGTCGTACGGTTCTGGCCCACCGTTCACGCGGCGGACTCGGTCTCCGTCACCGCGCACGACCGCCCGGTGCTCGCGCTGGGCGAGATCCGCGGCCCGTCGGGTGAGCCCGCCCTGGTCAGCGTCGGCGCGGACGACCAGATCCGCTGCTGGGACCTGGCCCGGCGACACGAGCTGTGGCGGCGCGAGGTGCTCGATCCGGGTCTGTGGAGAGACCCGCTGCTCAGCAGCGCCACCACGGGACGCACCTGTGACGGCCGGGACTTCGTCGCGACGGGCGAGTACGGCGGACGCGTCAAGGTTCTCGTCCTGCGGGACGGACTGCCGGTCGCCGAGCAGGAGTTCACCGTGCCCGACATCGTCACGTCCGTGACCGCCGGGCGTGTGGGGGACCGGGACGTACTGGTGGCCGGCACCGACTCGGGCCGGATCGTGTGCTGGGACGTGGGCGCGGGCCGCATGTTCGTCTACGGCCCGCTGCCCGAGGCACCGGGGTGGACCACCGCCCTGGCCCTCACCCCCGACGGTTCGGGGCGGCTGGCGGTCGGCGGAGCCGACGGCACGGTGCGCGAGTGGTCGCTGCCCACCTGCAGACCGCTGGGCCCCCCGCGGCCCGCTCACCGGGGCCACGTGGGCGGGCTGGCCTACACGCCGACGGGGCTGGTCGGCTTCGGCACCGATCACCGCCTGGTCGCGTATGCCGACGGCTGGGAGCGCCGTATGCCCGAGTCCGCCGCCTCGTTGTACGCGGCCGAGGAGGGAGTGCTGTGCGGGGATGACGCCGGCAAGGTCTGGTGGCTGCGCGACACGGACCAGGGCCGGCAGGTGGTGGAGGCCGTGGACGAGGTGCGGCCCGTGTCCGCCGTCGCGGCCGTGCCGCAGGACGGGGGACCACTGGTCGTCGTGGGCGCCGCCGACGGATCGCTTCAGGTGCGTGACGGCGCGCGGGGCGAGCTGGTGCGGCGGCTGCGGCCGGTCGACCACAGCGCTGTGGAACAGCTGGCCTCCGTGGCCTGGCGCTCACCCGGCCGGGCGGTACGGCCGTTGCTGTTCTCCCGCAGCGACTACGGCCTGTTGGAGTACTGGGACTTCGGTACCGGCGGTACCGTCGCCTCCGCCGGCCGGCCGCTCGTCACCCCCGTGCCCCACCAGCACGCGGGAGCCCGGCTGGCGGTGGTGCCGGACGGCTCCGGCGCGCAGTCGCTGCTGTCCGTCCACGTGAACAGGCGCGTCTGCGTCCACGACGTGGCCCGGGGGCCGTTTCCCGACCAGCCGTACTGGACCCCGGCCGACGGGGATCCGACGGAAGCCGATCCGCATCTGGTGAAGTGTGCCGGTCGTCTCCTGGTTCTCGTGGAATCCCGCGACGACGCCGTACGGGTCCTGGACACGACCACCCGCCGATGGACGTCCCTGTGGCTTCGGGACGACAGCCTGGTCCATGTGATGGCCGTCGGTCCACCGGGCGGGGACGAACTGCTGCTGATCGGCGCGTACCGCTCCAGGATCGTCCCGTGGGCCGAGCTGAGCGGGCGCTTCAGCACGTGGGGCGAACTGCCTCCCCCGCACCGCAGGCCGAGACCCCGATGGCTGCCGCGCCGCGGCCCCGCCCCCGAACCGCCGGTCACCCACGAGTACGCGATGAAGGTGTTCGCGGGGCACGCCGCCCTGCTGCCCGGCGGAAGGTCCTACGCCGTAGCGGACGGCACCACACTGGCCGAGGTCGGCACGTACGACGGCACAATCCACCGCACGGTCGAACTTCCCTCCCCGTGCACAGCCCTCACCGCGGCCCCCACCGGCGAGCTGATCGTCGGCACCCGCACGGGCCCGGTCCTCTTCGACTGACCCCTCCCCTCCATGCATACCGGTCGGTATGCTCGGCTCGTCCGCGCGTCATCGCCGCCGCCGTACCCGGGAGGACCCGTGTCCCGCACCGCTCTGCGCATCTGCCCCCTGTGCGAGGCCACCTGCGGCCTGACGCTCACGATCGAGGAGGGCAAGGTCACCCGCGCCCGGGGAGACCGCGACGACGTCTTCAGTCAGGGCTTCATCTGCCCCAAGGGCGCCGCCTTCCCGGCCGTGGACGGCGATCCCGACCGGCTGCGCACCCCGCTGGTGCGGGTCGACGGCGAGTTGCGCGAGGCCACCTGGGAGGAGGCCTTCGACGCGATCGCCGCCGGCATCCGGCCCGTCGTCGAACGGTACGGGCCGAACTCCGTCGGTGTGGTCCTCGGCAACCCCAACGTCCACACCATGGCCGGCGCCCTCTACCCGCCCCTGCTCATCGCCGGACTCGGCACCCGGAGCCTGTTCACCGCCTCCACGGTCGACCAGATGCCCAAGCACGTCTCCAGCGGACTGCTCTTCGGCGACGCGGGCGCCATCCCCGTGCCGGACCTCGACCACACCGACTACCTCCTGCTGATCGGCGCCAACCCCCTGGAGTCCAACGGCAGTCTGTGCACCGCACCCGACTTCCCCGGCCGCCTCAAGGCGCTCAAGGCCCGCGGCGGCACCCTCACCGTCATCGACCCGCGCCGCACCCGCACCGCCCGCCTCGCCGACCGGCACATCGCCGTCCGCCCCGGCACGGACGCCCTGCTGCTCGCGGCGACGGCGTACACCCTCTTCGACGAAGACCTCGCCGCCCCGGGCGCGTTGACACCGCACCTGCACGGACTCGACGAACTCCGCGTGGCGCTGCGGGACTTCACCCCCGAGGCCGTCGCCGGCGCCTGCGACGTCGACGCGGACACCATCCGCGCCCTCGCCCGCGAACTCGCCGCCGCGCCCACCGCCGCCGTCTACGGCCGCATCGGCAGCTGCACCGTCCCGCACGGCACCCTCGCCTCCTGGCTGGTCGACGTCCTCAACATCCTCACCGGCAACCTCGACCGCCCCGGCGGCGCCCTCTTCCCGCAGGCCGCCACCGACAAGACCCCCCGCCCCGCCGGACCCGGCCGCGGCTTCGCCCTCGGGCGCTGGCACTCCCGCGTCTCCCGCCACCCGGAGGCCAAGGGCGAGCTGCCCCTGTCGGCGCTCGCCGAGGAGATCGACACCGTCACCGACGAGGGCGAACCCGTGCGCGCCCTGATCGTCGTCGCCGCCAACCCGGTGCTGTCCGCACCCGACGGCAACCGCCTCGACCAGGCCCTGGACGCGCTCGACTTCATGATCAGTGTCGACCCCTACCTCAACGAGACCTCCCGCCACGCCCACGTCGTGCTGCCGCCGCCCCCGCCCGCGCAGAGCCCGCACCACGACTTCGCCTTCAACACCCTCGCCATCCGCAACCAGGTCCGCTACACCCGCCCCGCCGTCCCGCTGGAACCCGGCCGCATGGCCGAGACGGAGATCCTGGCCCGGCTGATCCTCGCCGCCACCGGCATGCACGGCGCCGACCCGTCCGCCGTCGACACCCTGGTGATCGACCAGACGCTCGGCAAGGCCGTCAAGGACCCGAACTCCCCCGTGCACGGCCGCGACCCGAAGGAACTCGCCGGCCTGCTGACCGGTGAGAACGGCCCCGAGCGGCGCCTGGACATGATGCTGCGCCTCGGCCCGTACGGCGACGGCTTCGGCGTACGACCCGACGGGCTCAGCCTCGCCAGGCTGCTCGACCACCCGCACGGCATCGACCTCGGCCCCCTGCGTCCGCGCCTGCCGGGACCCCTGAAGACCCGCAGCGGCAAGGTGGAGCTTCTGCCCGAGCCGATCGCCGCCGACCTGCCCCGGCTGCGTGCCGCCCTCGACGAGCGCGCCGACGGACTCGTCCTCGTCGGCCGCCGCCATCTGCGCTCCAACAACAGCTGGCTGCACAACGTGCCCGCCCTCACCGGCGGCTCCAACCGCTGCACCCTCCACCTGCACCCCGAGGACGCCGAGCGGCTCGACGTACGCGACGGCATGCACGTACGCGTGAAGGGCGCCGGGGGAGAGGTGACCCTCCCGGCGGAGGTGACCGACAGCGTGCGCCGGGGCGTGGTCAGCCTGCCGCACGGCTGGGGCCACGACCGGCCCGGCACCCGCCTCGGCCACGCCGCGAAGGAGCCCGGCGTCAACGTCAACCAGCTCCTCGACGGCAGCCTGCTCGACCCGCTGTCGGGCAACGCCGTGCTGAACGGAGTGCCGGTCCAGGTCTCCCCCGTGGCGGCCCCGTGAGCTGTGCAAAGCTGTGACCAGCAGTTTTGCGCTTATTGCTCGCACGTCAACGTCTTGTTAACGCAGCTTCGCGGCACCTAACGTCGTCGCACCGCCGGCCCTGGTGGGAGTTCAAGGGCGAACGTTAGGTGTCCACTCATGCTGACCATCCTCGGCTTCGCCATGATCGCGACCTTCCTGGTCCTGATCATGCTGAAGAAGATGTCGCCGATCGCGGCGCTCGTGCTGATCCCCGCGCTGTTCTGCGTGGTCGTCGGCAAGGGCGCACACCTCGGTGACTACGTCATCGACGGCGTGTCCAGCCTCGCCCCCACCGCGGCGATGCTCATGTTCGCGATCGTCTACTTCGGTGTGATGATCGACGTCGGTCTCTTCGACCCGATCGTCCGCGGCATCCTCAGGTTCTGCAAAGCCGACCCGATGCGCATCGTGGTCGGCACCGCCGTGCTCGCCGCCATCGTGTCGCTGGACGGCGACGGATCCACCACCTTCATGATCACCGTCTCGGCGATGTACCCGCTGTACAAGCGCCTGAAGATGAGCCTGGTCGTGATGACCGGTGTCGCCGCCATGGCCAACGGCGTGATGAACACCCTCCCCTGGGGCGGCCCCACCGCCCGCGCCGCGACCGCGCTGAAGCTCGACGCCAGCGACATCTTCGTCCCGATGATCCCGGCGCTGCTGGTCGGTCTGCTGGGCGTGTTCTTCCTCGCCTACGTGCTCGGTCTGCGCGAGCGCAAGCGGCTCGGCGTGCTGACGCTGGACGAGGCACTGGTGAAGGAGAACGCCGAGGAGACCGAGACGGTGCTGGTCGGCGCGGGCACCGGCAAGGACTCGGCCGGCACCGGCAAGCGTGCACTGCCCGTCGGCGGATCGGGTTCCGGCACCGACGCGGACGCGGACGCCGACACGCGGGAGGACGACGGCTTCCAGGGTCTCGACCCGAACCGCCCCACCCTGCGCCCCAAGCTGTACTGGTTCAACGCGCTGCTCACGGTCGCGCTGCTCACCGCCATGATCATGGAGTTGCTGCCGATCCCGGTGCTCTTCCTGCTCGGCGCCGCGCTCGCCCTCACCGTCAACTTCCCGCACATCCCCGACCAGAAGGCCCGTATCGCGGCCCACGCCGACAACGTCCTGAACGTCTCCGGCATGGTCTTCGCCGCCGCCGTCTTCACCGGCGTGCTCCAGGGCACCGGCATGGTCGACCACATGGCGAAGTGGATGGTGGACGTCATCCCCGAGGCCATGGGCCCGCACATGGCGCTGGTCACCGGTCTGCTGAGCCTGCCGCTCACCTACTTCATGTCCAACGACGGCTTCTACTTCGGTGTCCTGCCCGTCCTCGCCGAGGCCGGCGCCGCGCACGGGGTCTCCCCGCTGGAGATGGCCCGCGCCTCCCTCGTCGGCCAGCCGCTGCACATGTCCAGCCCGCTCGTGCCCGCCGTGTACGTGCTGGTCGGCATGGCCAAGGTCGAGTTCGGCGACCACACCCGGTTCGTGGTCAAGTGGGCGGCCCTGACCTGCCTGCTGATCCTCGGCGCGGGCATCCTGTTCGGCATCATCTGAGACACGGAACGCATACGTCCGGAAGGGACCCGATCATGGCGCCCGGTGGGAACCGCGGCTGGCTGCTCCGCCTCGTCATCGCCTTCAGCTTCGCGCAGGGGGCCGTGTCGATGGCCCGGCCCGCCGTCTCCTACCGGGCGCTCGCGCTGGGCGCGGACGAGCGAGCGGTCGGTGTCATCGCCGGTGTGTATGCGCTGCTGCCCCTTTTCGCCGCCGTACCGCTCGGCCGGCGCACCGACCACGGCCGCTGCGCGCCCCTGCTGCCCATCGGCGTCGTCCTGATATCCGGCGGCTGCGCACTGAGCGGTCTCGCCGGTTCCCTGTGGGCGATGGCCCTGTGGAGCGGGGTGATGGGCCTCGGCCACCTCTGCTTCGTCATCGGCGCCCAGTCCCTGGTCGCCCGCCAGTCCGCCCCGCACGAACAGGACCGCAACTTCGGGCACTTCACCATCGGTGCCTCGCTCGGCCAGCTGATCGGCCCGATCGCGGCGGGCGGACTGATCGGCGGCGCCGACATGGCCCGTACGAGCGCGCTGGCGCTGCTGGTGGCGGGCGCGGGCGCGGCCGTCGCGTTCACCTCGCTGTGGCGCATCGAGCGTCCTGTGTCCGGGAAGGCCCGTACGGCTCAGGGCGCCCGGGTGCCGGTCGGGCGCATCCTGCGGGCCAGGGGAGTGCCGGGCGGCATCCTCATCAGCATGGCGGTGCTGTCCGCCACCGACATCCTCACCGCCTATCTCCCCGTGGTCGGCGAGCACCGCGGCATCGACCCCGCCGTCATCGGCCTGCTGCTCAGCCTGCGCGCCGCGGCCACCATCGCCTGCCGGCTGGTCCTCACCCCGCTGCTGCGGCTGCTCGGCCGCACGCTGCTGCTGACGGTGACCTGTCTGCTGGCCGCGCTGCTGTGCGCGGGCATCGCGCTGCCGGTGCCGGTGTGGGCGCTGGCACTGATGCTGGCGGTGCTCGGCTTCTGCCTGGGCGTCGGCCAGCCGCTGTCCATGACGACGGTCGTCCAGGGCTCCCCCGACGGCGCCCGCTCCACGGCCCTCGCCCTGCGCCTGACCGGCAACCGGCTGGGCCAGGTCGCCGCGCCCGCGGCGGCGGGCCTGATCGCCGGGGTGGCGGGCGTCGCGGCCCCGTTCGTCATGCTGGGCGCGCTGTTGCTGCTGTCGTCGGGGGTGGCCCTGCGCTCACCGGTCGCCCCGGCGCAGGACCGGTCACCGGCCGAGGGATCCGAGCGCACCCGACTGTTGCGCCGGACTCCCCGGTGACCGGTGCCGTGCCGCCGGCGTCCTACTGAAAGGATGACGCCGACCGCACAGTGCAAGAGGGGGAGAGACCATGGGCCTGATCGTCCTGGCCGCCATCGTCGTCGCAGTCGTCGGAGGCTGCGTCTGCGTCGTCTGGGCCTCCCGTGGCGGCCCGCGGTGGGTGCGCGGGGTGGCGGCGGTGACGCTGGTGATGGGCGAAGTGGTGCGGACACTGGCGCGTTCGTCGAGGTCGAGCAGCAGGAGCGGGAGCAGCAGCGGCTCGGACGATTAGGGGCCTGTGAACGACGCCCACGACCGAGGGCCCCTGAATCTGGGCGTCCGCTTTCTCACCAGGTGGACGCCGCCCCCGAGTTGCCGTCACGTGTCTTCCCCCGGCCGGGCACAATCCGTTAACTTCCGTGACTCACACGCCCCGTACGACCCGCACGAGGCGTCCGACCGCGGAGCACCAGCGCCCTGATGAGCCCCCGGGGGCACCCTCATGACACGCGCCATCTCCCTGCACGACGTGAGCAAGTCCTATACGCGAGGCGTCCGCGTGGTGGACCGGCTGTCCCTGGACATCGCCCCCGGCGAGTTCCTGGTCCTGCTCGGCCCGTCCGGCTGCGGCAAGTCCACCGTGCTGCGGATGATCGCCGGCCTGGAGGACATCGACGAGGGGAACCTGTTCCTGGACGGCGAGCTGTGCAACGAACTGCCGCCGTCCGCGCGGGACATGGCGATGGTGTTCCAGAACTTCGCCCTCTACCCGAGCATGACCAGCCGGGACAACATCGGCTTCCCGCTGCGTATCGAGGCCCCGGGTGAGGATCCGAGCGCCCGCGTGGACGCCACCGCCCGCATGCTGGGCATCGAGGACCTCCTCGACCGCTTCCCCGCCCAGCTGTCCGGCGGCGAACGCCAGCGGGTCGCCATGGGCCGGGCCATCGCCCGCCACCCCTCCGCCTTCCTGATGGACGAGCCGCTGTCCAACCTGGACGCCAAGCTCCGCAACCATCTGCGCGCCGAGATCGCCCAGCTCACCCGCGAGCTGGGCGTCACGACCGTGTACGTCACCCACGACCAGTCCGAGGCGATGTCGCTGGGCGACCGGGTCGCCGTGCTGCGCGGCGGGGTGCTTCAGCAGGTCGGCACCCCGCGCACGGTGTACGCGCTGCCGAGCAACGTCTTCGTCGCCGCGTTCATCGGCACCCCGCGCATCAACCTGCTGCGCGGCCTGGTGCGCGCCCCCCTCGACGGCGCGATGAGCATCAGCCTCGGCAAGCAGTTCCTGCGGCTGCCCGAACCGCTGTCCCTGGACCACCAGTTGCTGCGGGTCCAGCAGGGCCGCGAGGTGATCGTGGGCCTGCGTTCCGAGGCCGTCCGGATCGCCAAGCCCGCCGCCGCCCGCCCCGGCGAGGTCGCGCTCACCGGCCTGGTCGAGCACGTGGAGTTCCAGGGGCACGAGGTCCTCGTCCACTTCAACACCGGCTCCAGTCCCGCCGTCGTCCCGGAACTGGAGGCCCCGCGCCCGCACCCCGGCCGCCCCGACCGACGGCGCCGCCGCGACGGGACCGTCCTCGACCGGCTGCGCGAACGTGCCGTGGCGCTGCGCACGGGAGGCGTCGCGACGCTGGAGAAGCCCCCGGAGCCGGAGCCGTCCCCCGCCTCCGCCGAGCCGCGCCTCCCCGGCGACCTCATCGTCCGCACCACCCCCGACATCCGGCTCCAGCACGGCATGCAGGTCCCCCTCCTGGTCGACCTCGCCCACCTGTTCGTCTTCGACCAGCACGGCGAACGCATCTGCCCGAGCCCTTCGCGGCTGCCGGACCTGGAGGAGTGAGAGGCAGCGGAACGGGCAACCGCGTGCGTTGACGGGGCGGCCGTCGCCCCCGTGTCGCGCTGACCGATGATGGGGCGGGGACCTCCTCGTCACAGTCCCCTCTGGCGCATGAAAACTAACATCGCTAGTTTATGTGCCGGACGACGACGCCCCCGCCCCGGAGGAAGCGCGATGAAGGCATACGACGGCATGTACATCGACGGCGCCTGGCGCCCCGCCGCCGGCCCGGATGTGATCGAGGTCGTGAACCCGGCGGACGAGCAGGTGATCGCCACCGTCCCCGCGGGCACCGCCGAGGACGTCGACGCCGCCGTACGGGCCGCCCGCGCCGCCCTCCCGGCCTGGGCCGCCACCCCGCCCGCCGAGCGCGCCGCCCGCCTCACCGCCCTGCGCGACCAGCTCACGGCCCGCCGGGACGAGATCGCCGAGACGGTCACCGCCGAACTCGGCGCCCCGCTGAAGCTCTCCCAGACCGTGCACGCCGGTGTCCCGATCGCCGTCGCCGGCTCCTACGCCGAGCTGGCCGGGACGTACTCCTTCGAGGAGAAGGCCGGCAACTCGACGATCCTGCACGAGCCGGTCGGTGTGGTCGGCGCGATCACGCCCTGGAACTACCCGCTGCACCAGATCGTCGCCAAGGTGGCCCCCGCCCTCGCCGCCGGCTGCACCATCGTCGTCAAGCCCGCCGAGGACACCCCGCTGGTCGCCCGCCTCTTCGCCGAGGCCGTGCACGAGGCCGGGATCCCGGCAGGCGTCTTCAACCTGGTCACCGGTCTCGGCCCAGTCGCCGGCCAGGCCCTCGCCGAACACCCCGAGATCGACCTGCTCTCCTTCACCGGCTCCACCGCCGTCGGCCGCCGCATCGGCGCCATCGCCACCGGCATGGTCAAGAAGGTCGCCCTGGAACTCGGCGGCAAGTCCGCCAACGTGATCCTGCCCAGCGCCGACCTGGCCCGCGCGGTCAACGTCGGTGTCGCCAACGTCATGTCCAACTCCGGGCAGACGTGCAGCGCCTGGACCCGCATGCTGGTTCACCGTGACCAGTACGACGAGGCCGTCGAGCTCGCCGCGAGCGCCGCCGCGAAGTACGGCGACCGCATCGGCCCGCTCGTCAACGCCGCCCAGCAGCAGCGCGTGCGCGGCTACATCGACAAGGGCGTCGCCGAGGGCGCCCGCCTGGTCGCGGGCGGCCCCGAATCCCCGCACGACAAGGGCTACTTCGTCAGCCCGACCGTCTTCGCCGACGTCACGCCCGACATGACCATCGCCCAGGAGGAGATCTTCGGCCCGGTCCTGTCGATTCTGCGCTACGACGACGAGGACGAGGCCCTGCGCATCGCCAACGGCACCATCTACGGCCTCGCGGGTGCGGTGTGGGCCGGGGACGAGGCTGAGGCGGTGGCCTTCGCCCGCCGTATGGACACCGGCCAGGTCGACATCAACGGCGGCCGCTTCAACCCGCTCGCCCCCTTCGGCGGCTACAAGCAGTCCGGCGTGGGCCGCGAGCTCGGCCTCCACGGCCTCACCGAGTACCTCCAGACGAAGTCCCTCCAGTTCTAGGGGAGTCACATCCGCCATGGCTGTCCGTGCCGCCGTTCTGCCCGCCGTCGACGCCCCGCTGGAGATCACCGGCATCGAGCTGCCCGAGCCCGGCCCCGGCCAGGTCCGGGTCCGGCTCGCCGCCGCCGGGGTCTGCCACTCCGACCTGTCCCTGTCCAACGGCACCATGCGCCTGCCCGTGCCGGCCGTCCTCGGCCACGAGGGAGCCGGCACGGTCGTCGCCGTCGGCGAGGGCGTCACCCACGTCTCGCCCGGCGACGGTGCCGTCCTCAACTGGGCGCCCTCCTGCGGCGCCTGCCCCGCCTGCGCCCGCGGCGAGGTCTGGCTGTGCGCCGACGCCCTCAGC